>NZ_JBQFZP010000066.1:0-684 GCF_056542305.1 Ruegeria sp. AD9 | reverse complement strand
AACAATCCTCAGACGCAGAAAGGAAATCAAACACCAGACAATCCAGAAACGCCGCTTGCTGCATCATCAGAACGCGGCGTAGATTGAAACTGCGGCGAGCCTGATCCTCCTAAGCCAATCAAACGCTCGTGTTCCAAATCATTCGATGACGGACACCCTGTCGCGGAGTCCCCCTTTTGCACCCGCTGCCTGATGATGGGCGCGGATTACGGTGCTATCGATCATTTGCAGGGCGTCTGGCACTGCTCCACTTCGGTTCAAGGCGTCCATAATCTCTTCCCATAACCCCGCCAGTGTCCAGCGCCGAAACTGTCGGTAGACGCTGAACCACTTGCCGAACTCTTCCGGCAGGTCGCGCCACGGAGCCCCTGTCCTGGAAATCCAGAAAATCCCATCAAGAACAAGGCGGTGGTTGATAGGCTTGCGTCCATTCGGGGCGCGGACAGCCAAGATGAACCGCTCAAAGAACGCCCAATACTCGTCCGACATCAGGTCTCGTGCCAAGCTGGTCTCCGTCGTAGATACCAGCTTGAATCATGCCCGCCGACAGATGTGAATCCCTTTTGTCAACATGACCTAGCATTGTCAGTGATAACGTCCTATATGCGGAACGATCGTCAGATTTGGCATCAGGTCACTGTCATGCTGGGTGTTCCAGCATGGTTGAATGTGTGTCAGTTCGGC
>NZ_JBQFZP010000065.1:0-809 GCF_056542305.1 Ruegeria sp. AD9 | reverse complement strand
GGGATTGCCAACTTATTCTGCACTGATTGCAAAAGTCTGATGCGGGTACGATCACGCGGTCATGTCAAGTGCGTAGCTCCGCCACTGATCGAAGGCATCTGATCTGGCGTGGCGGTAAGAGATGGCGGTAAGACGGTAGCGGCGGGGACGGAAGATCGTGTTGATCTGATCATGGGCGGAGAGGAAGCGCTGCGCCTGCCTGCCCGACTTGAACCGGCCCATAAGCTTCTCTCGCTTCCGGGTTGGTCGGTGCGAGCCCTCAATACGATTATTCAGGCCCTTGTGAGCCCGGTGATCTGCGTCAGGAGCCAGCTGACGGATCGGCTTGATGTAACTGCGTAATTTGTCTGTGACGATAACGCGGGGCTGGCCAAACCGGGCGATCAACTGTTTCAGAAACCGCTTGGCCGCCTTGGCGTTTCGCCTTGGTTGAACCAGAATGTCGAGCACATCGCCGTTCCCGTCCACGGCCCGCCATAACCACATCTTGACGCCGTTGATCGGGACGACGACTTCATCGAGGTGCCATTTGTCTGCCGCTGCGGGCCGGTCACGCTTGATACAATGTGCGAAATGCCGACCAAACCGGTTGACCCATTTGCGTATGGTCTCACGGCTGACCATCACATTCCGCTCGGCGAGCAGATCTTCAACATCAGCGGCACTGAGTGCGAACCGATGGTATGCCCAAACGGCGTAGGCGACGACTTCACGGGGAAAACGGTAGCCCTTCAGGCGTGGCATCTCAGCTGGTATATACATGGAGACCCGCTAAACAGCCTCAGGTGCGACTGCAAGTTGGCAATCCC
>NZ_JBQFZP010000064.1:0-1109 GCF_056542305.1 Ruegeria sp. AD9 | reverse complement strand
CCCAATGTGTGGACATTTACGGCACCTTCCGGTGCGACGGTAGCGTCGGGTGTGTCCGGGTCCGAGGCCTTTGTTCGGCTGGAAACGCCTGCGGGCGATTTCAACCCTTATGATACCAACAACGGCGCGCGGCTGATGCAATCGGCTGCGGATGAGGATTTTCAGCTGGCGGCGCGCTGGCTGACCTCGCCGACCGAACAGTATCAGGGGCAGGGCTTTCTGGTTGAGCAGGATGCCGGCAACTGGATTCGGTTCGACATCTACTCCAACGGCTCGGCGCTGTACGCCTATGGTGGTGTTACCACCAATGGCGATACGCGCACGAATTTCAACGTTTCTCTGGGCACGACGCCGATGCCGTATATGCGGCTGACGCGGGAGGATGACAGGTGGACGTTCGAGCTGTCTGAGGACGGCACGAACTGGACGGTGTCGCGCAGCTTCACCGCCGCGATCACGGTGAGCGCCGTGGGCCTGATGTCGAACAGCAGCGGTGGCGCGCCCGGATATGTGGCCGAGGCGGACTATTTCGAGAGCACCGCGGATCCGATTGTGGCCGAGGATGGGAACATCAGCGGTAACACGGCGCCGGTTGCCGTGGATGACAGCGCCCAGACCGCCACGGATACTGCGGTTGTGCTGAATGTTCTGGCCAATGACAGTGATGCCGATGGTGACACGCTGACGGTCACGGCGACGAGCACGCCGTCCAACGGCACGGTGGTGATCAACGGCGACAACACGGTCACCTATACGCCGAACGTGGGCTATACGGGGTCCGACAGTTTCACCTACACGATCAGCGACGGCACCGACACCACCACCGCGACCGCAACCGTGACCGTGAACACGCCGGGCAACACGGCGCCGGTTGCCGTGGATGACAGCGCCCAGACCGCCACGGATACTGCGGTTGTGCTGAATGTTCTGGCCAATGACAGTGATGCCGATGGTGACACGCTGACGGTCACGGCGACGAGCACGCCGTCCAACGGCACGGTGGTGATCAACGGCGACAACACGGTCACCTATACGCCGAACGTGGGCTATACGGGGTCCGACAGTTTCACCTACACGATCAGCGACGGCACCGACACCACCACCGCGAC
>NZ_JBQFZP010000063.1:0-1167 GCF_056542305.1 Ruegeria sp. AD9 | reverse complement strand
TCGACCACTTCGATGATCCAGTCGGCGATCTGGCGGAATTCGGTCTCGCCAAAGCCGCGGGTGGTGCCGGCGGGGCTGCCCAGGCGGATGCCGCTGGTCACTGTCGGCTTTTCCGGGTCAAATGGCACGCCGTTCTTGTTGCAGGTGATATGCGCCCGGCCCAGGGCCTTTTCGGTGGCGTTGCCCTTGACGCCCTTGGGGCGCAGGTCGACCAGCACCACATGGGTGTCGGTGCCGTGGGTCACGGTGTCGAGCCCGCCCTTGATCAGCTGATCGCTGAGCGCCTGCGCATTGATCACGACCTGCTGGATATAGCTTTTGAACTCGGGGCGCAGCGCCTCGCCAAAGGCCACGGCCTTGGCCGCGATCACATGCATCAGCGGGCCGCCCTGAATGCCGGGGAAGATCGCCGAATTCACTTTCTTAGCGATATCTTCATCATTGGTCAGGATCATGCCCCCACGTGGGCCGCGCAGGGTCTTGTGTGTGGTGGTGGTCGCCACATGCGCGTAGGGGAACGGGCTGGGATGCTCGCCTGCCGCGACCAGACCGGCGAAATGCGCCATGTCCACGTGCAGATAGGCGCCGACCATGTCGGCGATCTCGCGCATGCGGGCAAAGTCGATCTGACGCGGGATGGCCGAACCGCCCGCGATGATCAGCTTGGGGTTATGCTCTTTCGCCAGCGCCTCGACCTGATCATAGTCCAGCATGTTGTCCTGCTGGCGCACGCCGTATTGCACGGCGTTGAACCACTTGCCCGACTGGTTGGGTCGCGCGCCGTGGGTCAGGTGGCCACCGGCATCCAGGCTCATGCCCAGAATGGTGTCGCCGGGCTGGATCAGCGCCTGGAACACGCCCTGGTTGGCCTGACTGCCCGAGTTCGGCTGCACATTGGCAAAGCCACAGCCAAACAGCTGCTTGGCGCGGTCGATGGCCAGATTCTCGGCGATATCAACAAACTCGCAGCCCCCGTAATAGCGCCGGCCCGGGTAGCCTTCGGCATATTTGTTGGTCATCACCGAACCCTGCGCCTCCATCACGGCGGCAGAGACGATGTTCTCGGACGCAATCAGCTCGATCTCGTCGCGCTGACGACCCAGCTCAGACCGGATCGAGCCAAAAAGCTCAGGATCGCGGTCCGACAAGGACTGGGTGAAAAATCCG
>NZ_JBQFZP010000062.1:0-1181 GCF_056542305.1 Ruegeria sp. AD9 | reverse complement strand
GCGAATTATTCAGTAATCTTCGACACGACGCCGGCGCCGACGGTGCGGCCGCCTTCGCGGATGGCGAAGCGCAGGCCCTGCTCCATCGCGATCGGTGCGATCAGTTCAACGCCGAACGACACGTTGTCGCCGGGCATGACCATCTCGGTGCCTTCCGCCAGGGTCACGGTGCCGGTCACGTCAGTCGTACGGAAGTAGAACTGCGGACGGTAGTTCGCGAAGAACGGGGTGTGACGGCCGCCTTCTTCCTTGGTCAGGATATAGGCTTCGGCTTCGAACTTGGTGTGCGGTGTCACCGAACCCGGCTTACACAGAACCTGGCCACGCTCAACGCCGTCACGATCCACACCACGCAGCAGGGCGCCGATGTTGTCGCCCGCTTCACCGCGGTCCAGCAGCTTGCGGAACATTTCAACGCCGGTGCAGGTGGTTTTCGAGGTGTCGCGGATGCCGACGATTTCGATCTCGTCGCCAACGTTGATCACGCCACGCTCGATACGGCCGGTCACAACGGTACCACGGCCCGAGATCGAGAACACGTCTTCGATCGGCATCAGGAACGGCTGGTCAACAGCACGCTCGGGCGTGTCGATATATTCGTCAACAGCCGCCATCAGCTCGCGGATCTTGTTCTCGCCGATTTCAGGGTCACGGCCTTCCATCGCGGCCAGAGCCGAACCTGCGATGATCGGAATATCGTCGCCGGGGTATTCATACGAAGACAGCAGCTCGCGGATTTCCATTTCCACCAGTTCCAGCAGCTCTTCGTCGTCAACCTGGTCAACCTTGTTCATGAACACGACCATCTTCGGGATGCCAACCTGGCGGCCCAGCAGGATGTGCTCGCGGGTCTGCGGCATCGGGCCGTCCGCGGCGTTCACAACCAGGATCGCGCCGTCCATCTGAGCAGCACCGGTGATCATGTTCTTGACGTAGTCGGCGTGGCCGGGGCAGTCGACATGCGCATAGTGGCGCGCGTCGGTCTCGTATTCCACATGCGCGGTCGAGATGGTGATGCCGCGGGCTTTCTCTTCCGGCGCGCCGTCAATCTGGTCATACGCCTTGAAGTCACCAAAATACTTGGTGATCGCTGCGGTCAGCGTCGTCTTACCATGGTCAACATGCCCAATCGTGCCGATGTTGACGTGCGGTTTTGTACGCTCAAACTTTTCCTTTGCCAT
>NZ_JBQFZP010000061.1:0-1333 GCF_056542305.1 Ruegeria sp. AD9 | reverse complement strand
GTTCTTTAATTGAGCAGCAGCTCTCGGTGATTTTATTCTGGTATCGACCACCTGCAAGGTTCTTTCCGAAGTCATCCAACTGGCGCTTCATCTCGGCGTTCAAGGCGTCAACCCCCAAAGGTCTCATGCGCGGTCTGGTTAGTGAGCCGCATGTAGATCGAACGGGTTCGGTCGACAGCCTGCCGTGTTGGTCGGTACGGCAACTCGTGTTGGGTTAATCCCCGTTACTCTGATTATGCCTCCTTCATTTGAAAAGTTGATCCGTTTGTCCAGATGGCGTGCATCAGGACCGCAAGTTTTCTGGCTAGAGCGACGACCGCCTTCTTGTGACTGGTGCGGGCTTTGAGAGCCCGAGCCCAGCTCTGTAATTCCGATCCTTTGCCCGGTTTTACTCGGTTCAGCAAACTGCTGGCTGCTTCATAAAGCGTTGAGCGCAGCATGGGATCACCGCGTTTCGATATTCGCCCCCCATAGTCGATGTCCCCCGATTGGTAGCGTCGGGACGTCAGTCCTAGATAAGCTCCGACCGATCTGGATTTCACAAATCGATGCGGATTGTCGATGGTCGCCACAAAAGTCACAGCGCTCACCGGGCCAACGCCAGGGATCGTCATTAAACGTTGGCAGGCCTCATCGGTTTTCGCATGGCGCACCATTTCTTTGCTCAGGGTTGCCGCTTGCCGCAGGGCGGCTGTCCGTAAGTCGAGCAAAGGCAGGATAACACTGGACAAGACCGGCCGGTCTTTCAGGATCGCGTGGATCCGTTCTTCGTAGGTTTGAAGATGCTTTGGCAAACGCAGTCCGAAACTCGCCAAAAGGCCGCGGATCGTGTTTTCCACATTTACGCGGGATTTCAACGCCACTTCCCGAGCTTTCAGCAATGCCCGCCGCTCCTGGGCAAGCCGGCTCTTCACCTCAACCTTACGATAGAACCCCGTGCGCGCCAGTTCAGCCAACATGGCGGCATCATTGGCGTCGGTCTTGTTGTGCATCTGACTGAGAACAGCGTGGGCCTGACGCGCGTCAATGCACACCACCGGGAGACCCCGATCCGACAACTCAGTATAGAGCCAGTTCGCCATTCGGCCAGTTTCGAGGACGACGCATTTGAGGGAGCCAAGGTGTTTGCGCAGCGCTTGGAAAATAACATCCGGATCGGTGACTTTCTTCGCAGCAAACACCAGATCACCGTTCTCGTCGCATAAACAAATTGACGTCTCAGCTTTCGAAACATCCAATCCAACAAAACACTGTTCCATTTTACTCTCCTGTCTTTGTTCCGATGCCATCATGCACCGGCCAAGAGAGCTGTCGCTCAATTACTCAGAGTCTC
>NZ_JBQFZP010000060.1:0-1336 GCF_056542305.1 Ruegeria sp. AD9 | reverse complement strand
ATCAGAACGCGGCGTAGATTGAAACTACGGCGAGCCTGATCCTCCTAAGCCAATCAAACGCTCGTGTTCCAAATCATTCGATGACGGACACTACACTGGAGCAACAAGCCGGACTTGAAGCCCAACAGACGACACTCTCGGAAGTTGGATGCGAGAAAATTTACTCAGAACAAGTCTCCTCTATTGCCCGTAGAGAGGCGCTCAGTGAAGCTCTCAGCTACTGCAGAGAAGGAGATGTCCTCATTGTCACTAAGCTTGACCGCCTTGCTCGTTCAGTCAGGAATTTAGGCGAGATCGTGGATGAGCTCACAAAGAGAGGCGTCGCACTGAGGGTACTCGATATGTCCCTTGATACGTCCACAGCTACAGGCAAGCTCATGTTGAATGTGCTCGGGTCCATCGCTCAGTTCGAACGAGAGATGATGCTGGAACGGCAGAGAGAGGGGATAGCCAAAGCTAAAGCTGAGGGTAAATACAAAGGTAGAAAACCAACGGCACGTATGAGAGCCTCTGAGGTGCTTCAGCTACTGGGGCAAGGCTACAAGAAGCACGAGATCGCCCAGCGCTTAAGTATTTCTCAGAGATCGGTCTATCGGATCGTTAATGAGGCTCATCAGTCAGTCGCTGTGGAAGGGCAGCGCTGAATTGGTCAGCAAAATGAGCAACTAATGGCTGATAAACAAAGCCGAAAAGACACGTACCAATAACTGCCGGGGACGCTGAGAATTACACCTTCTGACAATGGATAAGGAAGTCTGCCACATGGACTACATGGCTTTTCATTGACCTGAGCCCCAAGTTACCTCCGCCTCGCGGAGAGTCCTTGGGTTCGATTTGATGGCCTTACGCGGCCAGTTTGTCCATCGTTCTTTTCTCAGCAAATTCTCTGGGCGTCAGGTTTCCGAGCGCCGAATGTGGTCTGTGGGTGTTGTAGTCCTCCTGCCATTCTTCCAGCGTGTTACGGGCCTCGGCCAGTGAGCCGAAGAGCGTTTCGTTCAGACATTCATCTCGAAGCTTGCCGTTGAAGCTTTCGACGAAGGCGTTCTGCTGTGGTTTGCCGGGCGCGATATAGTGCCAGTCGATCCCAGTCTCTTGCACCCATCGCAGTATCGCAATCATGTATGGAGCTATGACTTCGTTCATTGTCGAACCGACGATGGCAAAGCTTTTCGGACGCTGAACATCCTTGATGAGCACAGCCGGGAGTGCCTTGCGATCAGAGTGAAGCGCAAGCTGAACTCGGTCGTGTCAATGGCATCTCAAATTTCCCCAGAACGGGCAGGTTAAAATTCCCCAGTTTGGCGGTTTCGGTTGTCAGCCGGTTCAGTGACTTGCT
>NZ_JBQFZP010000059.1:0-1370 GCF_056542305.1 Ruegeria sp. AD9 | reverse complement strand
TGTGTGGATGGCGTCTGCTTTGCAAGGACAAAATGCTCTGATTGCGCGGCTGGTCAGTACAGTCCTGTGTCCGGCCTTTGATTGCGGCATTTGCTTGAGCCGCTGGCCTTGATGGGTTCCGTGAACCTGGTCCCAATCGGCAAAGCGAACCTGAGAGTTCAGGACGAAGCTCGGGTTTTCCGGGTTCTCGGATGACCGCACGTGCCATCATGGCATTCGTCTTGCAATTCTTTTTTGTTCAGTGCCTCCGGTTATGCCGCTGATTGCCGGTAGTATGTTTCTTTGGTGAGGATCGCCCAGATGATCCGTGCGGCTTTGTTTGCCATCGCGATCGTGGCAAGTCGGACGGGTTTGCGCTCGAGGAGTTGCATGATCCAAGGATGCACGCGTTCTGGATAGCCGCGGGCGCGCTGTACTTGTGAGGTCATACCGATCACCAGAAGCCTTCTTATGTAACGGTCACCCTTCTTGCTAATCCGGCCGAGGCGTTCCTTGCCACCACTCGATCTGTTCAATGGGGTGAGACCAAGCCAAGCAGCAAACT
The DNA here is from genome assembly GCF_056542305.1 of Ruegeria sp. AD9. Taxonomy (NCBI): domain Bacteria; kingdom Pseudomonadati; phylum Pseudomonadota; class Alphaproteobacteria; order Rhodobacterales; family Roseobacteraceae; genus Ruegeria; species Ruegeria sp. AD9. Next base: position 826 of record NZ_JBQFZP010000059.1, on the reverse strand, counting down.
CGCGCCCGTTCTTGAACTGTTTGCCGTCGCCGATGGTGGCGACGATGGCAGAGGCGGTGATTGGACCAACACCAGGGACGGTTCTGATCCGCTTGGCCCGTTCATCGATCCGCGAATGATACTCGATCAGTTTGTCGTAGAACACCACGCGCTCGTCGAGTGCAACAACCTGCTCGCAGAGGGTTTTGAGCATGCTCTTCGCAACGTCTGGCATGTCCGGGCAATCGTTGGTTTTGAACCCTTTGACGAAGCGCATCGCCGCCACCGGCCCGTTCCCGATCACATGACCAAACTCTCGAAGAAGACCCCGGATCACGTTCAGCATCTGGGTTTTCTGGCGCACGACAAGCTGGCGCACGCGATGCATTGTAAGAAGGGCTTGTTGTTCCTTCGATTTCACAGCGACGAACCGCATGGTCGGTCGCGTGACGGCCTCGCAGATTGCCTCGGCATCAACCGCATCCGTCTTTCCACGCTTCACGTAGGGCTTTACGTAAGTCGCCGGCATGAGGCGCACGTCATGGCCGATTTCAGTCAGCTCACGCGCCCAGTGATGTGCCGACCCACACGCCTCAATTCCGACGAGGCAGCTCGGCAGGGTCTCAAAGAACTTCAGCAATTGTCTGCGGCGGATCGAACGATTGAAGACAACCGTACCGTCATCAGCGATCCCGTGGACCTGAAAGACGTCTTTACCGAGATCCAATCCTATTGTCGTGACTTCCATGGTGGGGCTCCTTTCCTTGCAGAAGATGTCTTCTGCAGTTTGCCGCAAAGCGCGACGGTTGGCTGCAGACGCCATCCACCCCATCCGCGAAGCAGACGC
>NZ_JBQFZP010000058.1:0-1446 GCF_056542305.1 Ruegeria sp. AD9 | reverse complement strand
AGTTTCAATCTACGCCGCGTTCTGATGATGCAGCAAGCGGCGTTTCTGGATTGTCTGGTGTTTGATTTCCTTTCTGCGTCTGAGGATTGTTTCGGCTCGACCGAAATAGACATCGGCGGGTGTCAGATTGCTGATGCTCTCGTGGTATCGGTTGTGGTTGTAGTGATTGATGAAGTCGCCGATGGCCTGTTCGAGCGCTCCTGGCAGATAGTAGTTTTCCAGCAGGACACGGTTCTTCATCGTCTGATGCCATCGCTCAATCTTGCCCTGGGTCTGCGGATGGTTGGGCGCTCCCCGAACATGATCCATACCCTGCTCATCCAGCCATTTCGCCAACTCGCCAGAGATGTAACTGCTGCCGTTGTCGCTGAGCAGCCGGGGCTTGTGGGCAACGGTGACACTGTCACAACCTGATGCAGCCAAAGCGTCTTCCAGCGTTCCTGTGACATCGTCAGCTTTCATCGTGGTGCAAAGGCGCCAAGAGACAACGTAACGGCTGTAATCATCCAGGATCGTAGACAGGTAGAACCAGCCCCAACCGATGACTTTGAGATAGGTGAAGTCGGTCTGCCAAAGCTGGTTCGGCCGCACAGTCTTCTCATGGAATTCATCCGCCGCTTTGATGGTGATGCAGGCTGGGCTAGTGATCAGATCTTGTGCCTTCAGAAGCCTGTAAACACTGGCCTCAGAAACGAAGTAGCGCCTGGTGTCGGTGAACCGCACCGCAAGCTCGCGGGGCGATAACTCGGGTTCTTCCAGAGCCAGTTCCACGATCTGCTTGCGCACCTTGTCGGGGATGCGGTTCCAAACCCTACCTGGCCGGGAATGGCGATCCTCAAGCCCGGCCTCGCCGAAAGACAGATACCTGTCGTACCAGCGGTAGAAGGTCGTTCTGGGAATGCCGAGCTTTTCCAGTGTGCGTTTGATCGGCAGGTGCGAACCGTCAACCAGCCGGATGATCTCAAGCTTTTCGGATGCGGGATATCTCATTCGTCGTCTCCCCCATCCTCGAACATGCTTTTTTTGAGCAGCCGGTTCTCAAGGGTCAGGTCGGCGACTACCTCTTTCAGCGCCGACGATTCCGCTCTCAAATCCTTCACCTCAGAGCTGGTAGCCTGGCGTGCGGTATCGCCAGCCAACCGCTTCTTACCGGCCTCAAGGAACTCTTTCGACCAGCTGTAATACAGGCTCGTAGCTATTCCTTCACGGCGACACAGCTCCGCTATGCTGTCTTCACCACGAAGCCCATCCAACACAATACGGATCTTCTCCTCTGCCGAATGCTGGCGCCGTGTCTTCCTGCGGATGTCTTTGACAACTCTCTCTGCTGACGCTTTCTGTTTCCCGGATTTCATTCTCATCTCCACTCTCTGATGGTTACGATGAGCCTGAAATCCTCCGCTACGCAATCAACCTAGTCTGTTCCATGGGTGCTGATGGCGGACA
>NZ_JBQFZP010000057.1:0-1483 GCF_056542305.1 Ruegeria sp. AD9 | reverse complement strand
TTCTTCCTAAAGGGAGGGATCAGCCATGATGGGACCGAGACAGGAAGCGCAAGCGTCGCTGTTTTACGAGTTCTCGCTGGAGGATCATGTCCCGCAAGACCACCTTTTGCGCTCGATTGACCGGTTCGTCGATCTGGGCAGCATTCGCGCGCACCTTACGGATTTCTACAGCCACACGGGCCGGCCCTCCGTCGATCCCGAACTGCTGATCCGCATGCTGTTGGTTGGCTATTGCTTCGGTATTCGATCCGAGCGACGGCTCTGCGAAGAGGTGCATTTGAACCTGGCATACCGCTGGTTCTGCCGTCTCGACTTGAACGACCGGGTGCCAGACCATTCCACGTTTTCCAAGAACCGGCACGGCCGTTTCCGGGAAAGCGAACTGTTGCGTCGTCTGTTTGAGACAACTGTGGCACGCTGCATTGAGGAAGGTCTCGTCAGCGGCCAGCGCATGGCGATTGATGCCAGCCTGATCGAAGCCGATGCTAACAAACGGAACTCAACACCGAAGGAAGACTGGGACGCGGCAAGCATTGACCCGGCAGATGCGTCCCGCGCGGTCCGCGAGTATCTCGACACGCTGGACGAGGCGGCATTCGGCGCGGCCAGCGAGGTACAGCCCAAGTTCACCTCACATTCTGACCCCGCCAGCCAATGGACTGCAGCCCGCAAAGGCCCTGCATTCTTCAGCTATTCCGACAATTATCTGATTGATACGGATCACGGTGTAATCGTCGATGTCGAAGCCACCAGATCAATCCGACAGGCAGAAGTCGGTTCAACAAAGACGATGTTGAACCGGGTCAAAGACAAGTTCGACCTGCACCCAGAACGGTTAATCGCAGATACCGCTTACGGTTCCGGCCCCATGCTGGACTGGCTGGTGAAGCGCAAGATCGCGCCGCACATTCCCGTTATCGACAAAGCTGGCCGGACAGATGGCACATGGTCCCGTGCAGACTTTGAATGGGATCCCGAGAACAACCAATACATCTGCCCTGAGGGCGAAGCGCTCAAGCAGTTTCGTCGCAACTACTCTGATCCGAACCGTGGCCCGACGGGCAAGGGCGTGGCCAAGTATCAGGCCCTCAAACACACCTGCCTGGCGTGCCAGTCGAAGATGAAGTGCTGCCCAAACGCCGATGCTCGCAAAATCACCCGCGAAGAACATGAAGACGCACGCGATGTGGCACGCGCCATTCGCAAAACGCCCCAATACAAAGTCTCGGCAAAGCTCCGAAAGAAGGTTGAGATGCTGTTTGCCCACCTCAAACGCATTCTCGGGCTGGGACGACTCCGATTACGTGGCCCTTGTGGTGCAACCGACGAATTCCTCCTCGCCGCCACCGCCCAGAACCTCCGAAAACTGGCCAAGATCTTTCCCGCACCGCAGCAAACGAGCAAAGCCTGACAAGAAAGGCACTCGCGCTCAGTTCGGTACGCCTCTCTCTGCGCCAGCAACACGTTGTTTTTCAACAATATC
>NZ_JBQFZP010000056.1:0-1545 GCF_056542305.1 Ruegeria sp. AD9 | reverse complement strand
TGACCGGGTCTCCTCAAACCCGGCACGCTAGGACTATGCCGCCTCCGCCGCGCCGCCGTCGGTACTGTGCGGCTCGCCCGCCAGCAACTGCTTCAGCTGGTGGATCTGGCCGTGGCCCAGCATGTCGTGAATGCGCTCGGGATCCGCCTCGACCCGTTCCCGCACCAGGCGGAGCTGTTTCCGGCTGTAGCGGTCCAGCGGAACGATCAGCAGGTAGCCATCGCCTTTCTGGCCCGTCGACCAGGTGCGGACCGCGCCGGCCTCAGTGTCGTTGAGCTGATAAATGTGGCTGGCGAAGTAGTCGGCCCTGAACATATTGCTTTATGCCGCCGCGAGAGCGTGTCGTGGCCGCCGGCAGAGTGAGATCGCAGTCAGGGCGTCGAGTATCCTGCCCCAGATTTGAGGCCAAAGCTTTCTGATATGAGCCAGGATCAGGCGGATGTTGTGGCCGCAGCCGCACAGCACTGCGAAGATGGCATCGCCGAGGGTGCCCTTGAGCGGGCAGCGTCTGAGGCGACCTTCGGATTTCATGTGGCCGATGGTGGGCTCGATTGCGCTTCGCCGGCGGATCAACTTGCGAAGGACTGGTGTGACACCGCGCTTCTGGCCGCTGATAAACACCTGGCTCAAAGTCACGCCATGGCCGCGGTAGCCGCGGTCGACGAAGACCTGGGCGGGGCGGGTGTCGGTGAGGATTTCCACCTGCTCCAGCGCTTCGGCCAGAGTGTGGCCGTCGTAAGGGTTGCCGGGCAGCGACCGAATGCCGACCACAAAGCCCTCGTTCATCGTGGTGGCGACGCTGACCTTGCAGCCGAATTCGTAGCGTTTGTGGGCCTTGCCCTTGGAAATGCAGTCGACCGCGGGTTCGTGTAGCGCGTAGAGCTTGCCCTTGTCCTTCGGTTTTTGCCGCAGTAACCGGGCGGCAAGCTCCAGTTCATCGGCGATACGGGCCATGAGGCCGGGGTCGGCGACCTTCTCGAGTTGCCGCGCGATGTCGCGCATCACGCGGCCGGTATATCCTTTCAATCTTCTCAGTGCCTTGCGCATGCGCTTGAACTGCCGGGCATGGGCGTAGCGGCCGACCTGAGCCGCAAGCCTCGGAGCCAGACGCGCATAGCTCTGGCGGAGCTGTATCCCGGCCTCGCCGGCCAGCTTGACCAACCGTTGCCGGGCGCGTTCGTAGAGCCGAGCGTCGGTGGGATGGGCAATGTCTTTCTCCATCACCGTCGTGTCGACGATGACCCGCCCGACGCTCTTGTCATCTATCGCCCCGGCAGCCTTGCCGGCCTCGATGGTCTTGGTGAGCAGCCATTCGACACCCTCCTCGCCGATCCGTTTCCGCCACCGGGTCAGCGAAGACGGGTCGATCGGGGGGCGATGCTGAAAGAACACCTCGCCGCAGAAATGCTGGTAGTAGGGGTTCTCCACCCAACGCCGGACAACGGCCTCGTCAGACAGGTCATGGGCGTGCTGCAGATACAGAAGCCCGGCCACCAGCCGCGGCGATGTTGCCGGCCGACCGCGGTGCGACGGGAAAAACCCGGA
>NZ_JBQFZP010000055.1:0-1635 GCF_056542305.1 Ruegeria sp. AD9 | reverse complement strand
AACGTCCTATATGCGGAACGATCGTCAGATTTGGCATCAGGTCACTGTCATGCTGGGTGTTCCAGCATGGTTGAATGTGTGTCAGTTCGGCGTTTTGGTCAACAACGTGTCTCTCCCATAACAAACACAGAGTACGCTTTTGCGGCTCTCACCGTCCTTAAGACGAGATCTTCGGGTCGTTGAGCAGAAGGCCTGAACATTATCTACGAGGTCAGAAAGCTGCCTCTACGGCCCTGTCAGAGAAGGGTCCTTCTGCTGTCGATCACCCCGCAAAGAAGGGGCGATACGGTTCTCCGCTTTTGATGATCCCATGAACTGTGCGGGCCATCTTGGCGGCGATTGCGGTATACGCCTTTCGGCGCAGATGGGCGTTATGCCGATCCTTCGTGATGTAACGTTCGAACTTGTCACGAAAGCTGTTGGTTGGCTGCATGATAGCTACCTGACCAGCCATCCATAGCGTGCGGCGCAATCTGGCATTGCCGTATTTGGAGAGTTTGGTCTGGCCCCGGAAGGTGCCGGACTGGATGGTCGCGAGGTCCATCCCGCAGAATTTGAGAAACTGCCGGTGATGCCGGAAGCGGCGCAGGTCGCCAGCCTCTGCCAGAATGGTCAGGGCGTTGATGGGCCCAATCCCCGGGATCGAAGTCAGGAGTTTGTAGTCGCTGTTGTTCTTGAGTAGCTCGACGGCGCGATCCTCAATCTCATTACGCTGGGCAATCAGGCTGCGCCCTTCACCCAAGACCAAACGAAACATCTTGGCCGCGTCAGAATCCGATGCGATTGGCAAGCCAACCGAGGCCTTGGCGGTCTGATAAATGTCTGCAAGCAAACGTTCTTTTGAGACTTTGCGGCCGACAACCTCCCATGCGTCGGCAATGAACGCATCTTGATCCATGGCAGAGATGAAATGCGGTGACGGATAGCGCTCCAGGAAGGCGAAGAACCAGTCGCTGCGCGAGCTGCGATGGAAGCGCTCTGCTTCAGGAAAATACAGTGGCAGATAATGGGTCATCACCCGGTGCCATAACTCGGTTTTACAACGAGAGACGATGTCGTGTGTTTTGGATAGTTCCTGCAAGTCATTTGTGCCGCTCAGCAATGGATCGTGATAGAATTGCTCATTCCCGATTTGCATCATGTGCAGGATGACCTGCGCGTCTTTTGGGTCGTTCTTGTCCCAGCTGTTGTTCAGGGCCTCGCGGGTGCGCGCCAAGGCCACGGAAGATACCAGCTTCACCTCGAAACCAGCGATGCCAAGCTGATAAGCCAGAGCGCGGTGGTAATTGCCCGTAGCTTCAAACGCCACGCGGACAGGGCAGCCATAATCCGTGAGTATGGCGATCAACCGATTGAAGTCGTCAAGCTGGTTCAGAATGGTGAAACGGCGTCGGCGCTTCGTCCCAGGGATCTGAAGCAGAACCTCGTGGCGGGATTTGGCAATATCAATCGCCACTAAAACGGCTTCTGACTGTGTAATAATGGTGTCGGTCATAGTCGGTCTCCTCTTCGGTGTGGTTTGTCGCAAAACCACTGTAGAGACCTGAGAACCGGCTATGATCACCTGCTGCGCTATTTGAGGGCTGCGCAGGAAATCATAGCCTCTGCATTAACATCATTCCGAAGGTGTTATGG
>NZ_JBQFZP010000054.1:0-1882 GCF_056542305.1 Ruegeria sp. AD9 | reverse complement strand
TTGAACTGTTGGTCGAAGAGGTTTTTGAAGGGGCCGTTTTTCTGCATGAGTTGGTCGAGGTTTCCCTGTTCGGCGATAGCGCCGTCCTGGATGACGATGATCGTGTCTGCCTCCAGCACGGTTGACAGGCGGTGGGCGATGACGATGACGGTGACATCCTGTGTCAGGGCGTCCAGCGCCTCTTTGACCAGCGATTCCGATTCCGCGTCCAGCGCGCTTGTGGCCTCGTCCAGCAGCAGGATCTCGGCCTTGCGCAGAATGGCACGGGCAATCGCGATGCGCTGTTTCTGGCCGCCCGACAGAAAGGTTCCGTTCTCGCCCACCGGGGTCTCATAGCCCTGCGGCAGGTCGGTGATGAACTGATGCGCATGTGCGGCCCGGGCTGCTGCGATCACCTCTTCATCGCTCGCATCGGGTGCCGAGCAGCGCAGGTTGTCCATCACCGAGGCCGAGAACAGGAACGTATCCTGACCGACATACGAGATTTTCCGCCGCAGCGAGGCAAAGCTGACCTCCCTCAGGTCCTGGCCATCGATCTCGACGCTGCCCTGATCGGGGTCGTAAAACCGCATGATCAGGCCAAACAACGTGGATTTGCCACCACCGGACTGGCCGACAAGGGCGGTGGTTTTCCCGGCCTCGAAAGTGGCGCTCATGTTGTCGATCACCGGCACCGTGCCCTGATAGCCAAAGGTCACATTGCGCAGCGTGATCTGTCCGGGGCCGTCACTCAGGTCACGGGCCCGGGGGCTTTCCACCATCGTGTCCTCCTGATCCAGCAGGCTGAACAACATGCCGACCCCGACCATGCAGGTTTCAATCTGGACCCGCATCCTGGACAGGCGCTTGGCAGGTTCATAGGCCATCAGCAAAGCGGTGATGAAGGACATCAGCTGACCCGCGGTCGGCTGTTCGGTGCCCGCGATGCCCATCGTGCTGACAATGAGAACCCCGGCAACCGCCAGACCGGCCAGAAACTCCATCAGCGGGCTGGCGATGGCCTGCAGCCGGGCGATGTCGTTCGAGCGCTGTTCGACCTTCCGGATCGCGGTCTCCATTCGGTCGATCATGCGATCTTCAAGCGCAAACACCTTGATCACCTTGATCCCCGCCGAGGTCTCCTGCAGCACCCGGATGATCTCTGCCAGCGATTTGAACTCGGCCTGCATGATCGAGCGCACGCTTTTCAGCAGATACCGCACCCCCAGCAGGGCAATCGGGCCCACCACAAAGAACATCACCGACAGGACCGGCTGCTGATACACCATGACCACAATCAGGCCGACCAGGGTCAGGGCATCGCGGACAAACCCGGTGACCAGAACATCGATCAGGCCCCGGGCCGATTGCGCGCCATTGGTCGTGCGCATCAGCAGATCCGACGATTCAGTGGTCGAGAAGAACGACACTCCGTGCCGGACCAGCTTGCGGTACAGCTTCTCCTGCTGCTGGGCCACAATCCGGTTGCCCGCGCGTGCCAGAAAAACGGCCTGAATATACGAGGCCACCGCCTTGGTCAGGAACAGAAGCACAACCCCCAGCGCAATGACATGCACCCATCCCCGCAATTCCGGGTTGGTCATGGCATCGATGATATATTCCATCATGTAAGCCGAGCCGGCGGTGGTGACCGCCACCGCGATCATCGCCAGGATCGCAACGCCGTAAAGCCCGCCCTGCGCATAAAAGCTCTCACCGACAAGCCGGCCCATATAGCCCGATCGCCACTTGTTCCAGGCGCGCTTCATCATTGCGTTCTCCAAATCCGTGAAACGGTGCGCACGCCCAGATACCCCATATCCCGCCGCGCCTAAAGGACAGATGCAACCCTGCGGCAGACCAACCCATCCCAACATCCAAACACGCTAAATAAGACCTAACC
>NZ_JBQFZP010000053.1:0-1895 GCF_056542305.1 Ruegeria sp. AD9 | reverse complement strand
GATGCGGGGGTCGTTGCCTTCGCTGAGGGCGATTATGGGACGGGTGGCCGGAGCGTTTTGCCGCAACAGCTCGACGGGTGTCAGGGTCATGTGCTCCGGCCTCGTCCTGGGGTTAAGCGCCCTGCGCTTTCATGTCATCGGCGCTGATGCCGGCGACTGCGACGGGTTTTTTCATCGCGTCGCGGCGGAAAGGCTCGCCAAGCTCCTGGTTGATCAGGGCCTCGATCAGCGTGGTGATGCCGTTCTTCTGGTCCTCGATCGCCTGGTTCAGCGCCGCGGTCAGCTCGTCCTGGGTGCGCGCGACAACGCCTTTCAGGCCACAGGCCTGCGCGATACCGGCATAAGACACCTTGGTGTCCAGCTCGGTGCCCACGAAGTTGTCGTCGAACCACAGGGTCGAGTTGCGCTTTTCCGCGCCCCACTGGTAGTTGCGGAACACGATCTGGGTCACGGCGGGCCATTCCTCGCGGCCGATCGCGGTCAACTCGTTCACCGCGATGCCAAAGGCACCGTCACCGGCAAAGCCCACAACCGGAACATCCGGGCAGCCGATCTTGGCACCGACAACGGCGGGCAGGCCATAGCCGCAGGGGCCGAACAGGCCCGGCGCCAGGTATTTGCGACCCTCTTCAAACGACGGATAGGCGTTGCCGATGGCGCAGTTGTTGCCAATGTCCGAGCTGATGATCGCCTCTTTCGGCAGCGCCGCCTGAATGGCGCGCCACGCCATGCGCGGGCTCATCCAGTCGGGCTTGGCCGCGCGGGCGCGCTGGTTCCAAGTGGTGCCCGGATCGTCATCCTCATGGGTCATCGAGGTCAGTTCCTGCGCCCAGGCCGATTTCTTCTGCGCGATGCGCTCTTTGCGCTCCTTGCGGCCTTCGTCACCGGCGGTGTCGCTCAGCTGGGCCAGAATGCCCTTTGCCACCTTGGCGGCGTCGCCGATGATGCCGACGCTGACCGCTTTGGTCAGGCCGATACGGTCAGGGTTGATGTCAACCTGGATGATCTTGGCATCCGCGGGCCAGTAGTTGATGCCATAGCCCGGCAGGGTCGAGAACGGGTTCAGACGGGTGCCGAGGCACAGGACAACATCCGCCTCGCTGATCAGCTCCATCCCCGCTTTCGAACCGTTATAGCCCAGCGGACCGGCAAACAGCGGGTGGCTGCCCGGGAAGGCGTCATTGTGCTGGTAGCCGACGCAGACCGGCGCATCCAGGCGCTCGGCCAGCGCTTTCGACGCCTCGATGCCGCCTTCGGCCAGAACCACACCGGCGCCGTTCAGAATGACAGGGTTTCTGGCGTTCGACAGCAGCTCGGCCGCCTGGGCCACGGCGGTTTCGCCACCCGAGGGGCGCTCGAACTCGACAATGGCGGGCAGGTCGATATCGACAACCTGGGTCCACATGTCGCGCGGGATGTTCAGCTGGGCCGGGGCGCTGGCGCGCTTGGCCTGCATGATCACACGGTTCAGAACCTCGCAGACGCGGGTCGGGTCGCGGACCTCTTCCTGATAGGCGACCATGTCCTCGAACAGCTTCATCTGCTCGACTTCCTGAAAGCCCCCCTGACCGATGGTCTTGTTGGCCGCCTGCGGGGTCACCAGCAGAAGCGGGGTGTGGTTCCAGTAGGCAGTCTTGACGGCGGTCACAAAGTTGGTGATGCCCGGGCCGTTCTGCGCGATCATCATCGACATCTTGCCGGTCGCCCGGGTGTAGCCATCCGCCATCATCCCCGCGCTGCCCTCATGCGCACAGTCCCAGAACATGATCCCAGCCTTCGGAAACAGATCCGAAATCGGCATCATCGCAGAGCCAATGATCCCAAACGCATGTTCAATACCATGCATCTGCAAAACCTTAACAAAGGCCTCTTCCGTCGTCATCTTCATAGGGGTG
>NZ_JBQFZP010000052.1:0-2293 GCF_056542305.1 Ruegeria sp. AD9 | reverse complement strand
TGTTAGTGGCAGACGTATTCTCCCCGAAAGTGGCAATTGAAAATTCCCCACCCGTGAGCGGCAGGGCCAATTCCAAACTTCAAGTATTTGGAATTGGCGCTGTCGCGGGAAACAGGCCTGATGCTCTGATTATCGAGAGACAGGGGCAGTCAGGTGAAGGGATTGAGGGAGATCGTTTTGATCCACGATTTACGACGACAGGGGCTGAGCATTTCGGCCATCGCGCGCAAGGTTGGTTCTGACCGCAAGACGGTGCGCAAATATTTGCAGCAGGGCTTGGAGGTGCCGGTTTATGGGCCGCGTGCACTACCGGGCAGCGTTCTGGATCCATACCGGGATTATCTGGAAGAGAGGGTTCGGGGCTTTCCTGACCTGTCTGGCCGGCGCTTGCTGCGCGAGATCAAGTCCATGGGGTATGAAGGTAGCTATTCGACGCTGAAGCCCTTTTTGCGGGAGCTGCGTCCGCCTCGACGTGCGCCTTTTGTGGTGCGGTTTGAAACACCTCCAGGCAAGCAGGCGCAGGTGGATTTTGCCGAGTTCAAGGTGGAGTTCACGGATGAGCCCGGCGTGATCCGCAAGGTCTGGCTGTTCAGCCTTGTTCTTGGCCATTCGCGCTGGCTCTGGGGCCGTTTTGTGTCCAGCCAGAACCTGCAAACGGTGATGCGCTGTCACATTGCTGCTTTTGATGCGATGGACGGCGCGCCGGAAGAGATCCTCTATGATCGCATGAAGACAGCGGTGATCGGAGAGGATGACGCTGGCGTTGTCACCTACAACACTTCGCTCGTCGCGCTGTTGAACCATTACGGTTCTGCGCCCAAAGCCTGCAAACCGTATCGGGCTCAGACGAAAGGCAAGGTTGAACGCCCGTTCCGCTACATCCGGCAGGACTTCTTTCTGGCGCGCACGTTCCGCAACATTGATGATCTGAACGCCCAGTTTGACGTCTGGCGGTGCGAGATCGCCAATCCTCGGGTGCACGCCACCACCGAGCGGGTCGTGGATGAAGCCTTTTTCGAAGAAAGGCCAACGCTCAAACCGCTACCTGCCATTCCTTACAGTGCGGTCCTAACCGTGGAGCGTCGGGTCAGCCACGAGGGCATGGTCGCGGTCGATGGCAACCATTATTCGGTGCCGGAGACAACGCGCAAACGCACCGTTGAAGTGCAAAACCATGTCGACGAAATCTGCATCTTTGAAGACGGCGTCTGTATCGCCCGCCACCCGGTGCTGGAAGGACGCAATCGGCGCCGGGTCGACCCCGCGCATCGTAAAGCCCCGCCACCGCGCCCCATGCAGCAACGACCAAAGGGCGTGCCGCAACGGTCACTGGCTTTCTATGACGCGGTCGGTCAACGGCTGGCTGCGGGAGGTGTGTGATGACCGAAACACTCGACCGGATCAGGGGGGCGCTTGTCGGCCTGAAGATGCCCCGCGCCCTGGAAGCGCTTGATCATACGATGCAGAAGCTGGAGCAGGGCAAAATCTCAGGGATCGAGGCATTGGATGCCCTTCTCAGCGAAGAATACGCCACCCGTGAAACCCGTCGCATCGATGTCGCGCTCAAGACCGCCAAGCTGATGCCCATCAAAACTCTGGAAGGCTTTGACTTCAGCTTCCAACCTTCACTTGACCGCGAACGGATTGCCGCGCTGGCGCAGCTCGACTTCATTCGGCGCGCCGAGGTGGTGCACTTCCTGGGTCCGCCCGGCACCGGGAAATCGCACTTGGCGACCGCTTTGGGCGTCGCGGCTGTGAAGGCCGGAAAGCAGGTCTATCGCGCGACGCTTGCCGAGCTGATCGAAGCCCTGGTCAAAGCAGAACGGGAAGGCCGGCTCGCCGACAAGATCCGCTTCTATACTCGCCCATCAATGCTGATCGTGGATGAAATCGGCTACCTGCCCATCACCCAGGGCGGCGCCAACCTGTTCTTCCAGCTCGTGAACGCCCGCTACGAAAAAGGTGCAATGATCCTGACCTCGAACCGCGGCTTCGCCGAATGGGGGGATGTCTTCGGTGACCCCGTCGTCGCAACGGCGCTCCTGGACCGGCTTTTGCACCACGCAGTAGTCGTCCAGATCGAGGGCGCCAGCTACCGCCTGCGCGGTCACACCGATCTGATCCCTGAACACACGCGTACAAATGCGCCGATCACACCGCTGCCACCGCCAAAACGGCGCGGCCGTCCGCCAAAGAACGGAACAGCAAGTCACTGAACCGGCTGACAACCGAAACCGCCAAACTGGGGAATTTTAACCTGCCCGTTCTGGGGAAATTTGAGATGCCATTGACA
>NZ_JBQFZP010000051.1:0-2438 GCF_056542305.1 Ruegeria sp. AD9 | reverse complement strand
GTGTCCGTCCGTTGAACCCGACCTAACGGGAGGGGTAGAGGCGGTCTAAGTGTCCACCATCAATAGTGGACACTATGAGGCACTCTATGAGCAGGCGGAAGAAGCGGTTTTGATCGGATGAAGAGAAGCTGGAGATTTGCCGTCAGACGGCTTTTCCCGGCGTATCGGTTGCCCAGGTTGCCCGACGCTATGCAGTAAATGCCAATCTGATTTTCAAATGGCTGAAGGATCCGCGCTTCGCACAGGGGCTCATTGAGGGGGCAGCGGAGGCGGTGTTTCTGCCGGTGGAGGTCAGCCCGCCAAATTTCGAAGCGGAGCCGGTGCCAGAGCTGTCTGAACCGGTTGCTCCCTCCTCGGGGCGGATCGAGATTGAGCTTGCAGGCGGTCACCGGATCAGCGCTGAAGGCGGGTTTGATCCTGACGTTTTGGCAGGCCTCCTGAAAGGGATCCTGTCTTGATCCCGGTGCCGTCAAATACCCGGGTTTGGCTGGCGGCCGGGGTGACCGACATGCGCCGGGGTTTCAACACGCTGGCGGCGCAGGCGGAGAAGGTCTTGGCGGAAGATCCCTATTCCGGCCATCTGTTCGTGTTCCGAGGGCGGCGCGGGGATCTCTTGAAGATTATCTGGTGGGATGCCCAGGGGGCCTGTCTGTTCTCGAAGCGGCTGGAGAAAGGCCGGTTTGTCTGGCCCGCCGCGAAAGACGGCAAAATCTGCGTGACGGCGGCGCAGCTTTCGATGCTGCTGGAGGGCATCGACTGGCGGATGCCGCAGAAGACCTGGCGGCCGCTCAGCGTCGGATAGATCAATAAAATATAGGCATTGAGCGCCTTCAGGATTCACCTTCGGCCTTGGCTCCGGTATAGGGGGGCAATGCTGAAGGACCTGGATACCGCCCCTGACGACCCGGCTGAGCTGCGGCGCATCAACGCGCTTCTGGCCGCTGAGGTTAAGTCACAGGCGTTGCTGATCGAGAAGCTTCAGCATCAGCTGGCAGGTCACAACCGGCACCGTTTCGGGTCTAAATCAGAAGGCCTGGATCAGCTCAACCTGATCTTTGAGGAAGATGAGCAGATTGCGGTGTCAGCCGAAGGGCAGGCAAAATCCGCAGCTGGTTCCGAGGGAGATAGCCCGGCACGCCAGCACAGCCGCAAACCGCTGCCGGACCATTTGGACCGGCATGACGAGGTGCTGTCGCCGGGAGAGGAATGCGGCCGCTGCGGCGGCGCTCTGAAGGCCTTGGGCGACGATATTACCGAAGAGCTGGAATATGTGCCGGGCCGGTTCGTGGTGAACCGGATCATCCGGCCCCGCAAGGCCTGCTCCTGCTGCGAGGCCATCGTGCAATCGCCGCTGCCGTCGCGCCCGATTGAACGCGGCAGGCCTGGACCTGGCTTGCTGGCGCATGTGCTGGTCAGCAAATACGCCGACCATCTTCCCCTGTACCGGCAATCACAAATCTACGCCCGCGAAGGCATCAATCTGGACCGCTCGACCATGGCGGATTGGGTGGGCCGTGCGACCGCGCTTCTGGAACCCTTGGCTGACGCAATCGGACGGATCGTCCGGCAAGGCGGCGCCCTGTTCGCCGATGATACCCCGGTCAAGATGCAGGCGCCTGGGCAGAAGAAGACCAAGACGGCGCGTGTCTGGACCTATGTCCGCGATGAGCGGCCCTGGGCCGGGCAATCGCCGCCCTGCACCTGGTACCAGTTCACCATCGACCGCAAAGGCGAGCATCCTGTCTTCCATCTCTCGGGATACAAAGGCTGGGTGCATGCGGATGGCTATTCCGGCTTCAATGGCCTGTTCGGAAAGAACAAGGCTGGCGAGATGGCCTGCATGGCACATGTCAGGCGCAAGTTCGTGGATGTGTTCCAATCGCAAGGGCTGGCCATCGCCGGAGAGGCCATCCGCAGGATTGCCGAGCTCTATGCTGTCGAGAAAGAAGCGCGCGGCAAGCCCCCGGCAGAGCGGGTTGCTTTGCGGCAAGCAAAGGCCCAGCCGGTCTTCGATGATTTGGAAGCCTGGCTGCACGCGCAATTGCCCAAGATCTCGGGCAAGTCGCCCCTGGCCCAGGCCATACGCTATGCCTTGGGCCGGATGCCGAAGGCCCGGCCATATCTCGATAACGGCCGTTTGGAATTGGACAACAACAGTGCCGAACGGGCCGTCAAACCCGTGGCCATAGGCCGCAAAAACTGGATGTTCGCAGGTTCCGAGGGCGGCGGCAAAGCCATGGCCATCGCATTCACTCTGATCGAAACCGCCAAAATGAACGGCGTCGATCCCCAAGCATGGCTCACATGGGTTCTGGCCCAAATTGCTGACCATAAAATCACTCGCCTGAACGAACTCATGCCCTGGCGCTACGCTGCTATCGCAGCGTAGCAGCGACCACCGGAACCACATCAGAGCGCCTTCGCCGGACGGTCACGGT
>NZ_JBQFZP010000050.1:0-2873 GCF_056542305.1 Ruegeria sp. AD9 | reverse complement strand
AACGAGCAAAGCCTGACAAGAAAGGCACTCGCGCTCAGTTCGGTACGCCTCTCTCTGCGCCAGCAACACGTTGTTTTTCAACAATATCGGCTGGAAGCGGCCATCCGAAAACCTTCCCCGGCAATACGGCGATGGCGCGAAACAAGCAAAGAATGAGACCCGAAGATATGGAGCCTCGAACCAAGAAAGTTGAAGGTTAATGCGCCCAAAGTTTTGGGCCAAAAATGCAATTCTTTGGGCGAAATGCAAAGCTATGGGCGCACCTACAACCGTCAGAAATCCAGATTCTCGACGCTCAGTGCGTTTTTCTGGATAAATTCTCGACGAGGTTCGACAACATCACCCATTAGCTTGGTGAACAGATCGTCAGCTTCCACCATATCGTCAACGCGCACTTGCAGCAGCGTGCGTGCATCCGGGTCCAAAGTCGTTTCCCAAAGCTGGCCGGGGTTCATCTCTCCCAGACCTTTGTAGCGCTGCAAGGACAGGCCCTTTTCCCCTTCTTCCAGAATGGCGCGCAACAGGTCCAGCGGACCGTGGATCAATTGGCTACGATCACGGCGGATCAACGTGGCCGAAGTGTTGTAGACCTCTTGCAGGCTTTGCGTGAAGTTGCCTGTTTTGCGCGCTTCTCCCGACCGCAACATCGGGCCGTCCAAGGTGCGAACCTCTTCGACACCACGCAGAATGCGGGCCAGCCGAATTCCGTGATCCTGTGTGATCCGGCCCTGCCAGCCACGCTCATACTCCAGCGCGATCAGGTCCAGACGGGCGGCAACCTTGTCAGCCACCCCTTGCAGGTCTGCGTCCACCGCACCCGGCACAAAGGCACCTGCAACGGCGGCCTGTTCCAGAATGTGGCGCGGGTAGTGCGTCGGGAAGGCGTCCAGAACGCGTTTCAACTGGCGCGCTTCGTCCACCACTCGGGCCAGGTCCTGCCCGGTGATCTCTTCACCCGAACCCAGTTTCAGCACGGCGCCCTCGATCCCCTGGTTGACCAGATAATCGTCCAGAGCCGCCTGATCTTTCAGATAAACCTCTGATTTACCTCGCGAAACCTTATAAAGCGGCGGCTGCGCAATATAGAGATACCCACCTTCGATCAGCTCAGGCATTTGCCGGTAGAAGAACGTCAGCAGCAGAGTCCGGATGTGCGCACCGTCCACATCCGCATCGGTCATGATGACAATCTTGTGGTAACGCAACTTTTCAATATTGAACTCATCACGGCCGATACCCGTGCCCAGAGCCATGACAAGATTACCGATCTCTTGCGAGGACAACATCCTGTCAAACCGCGCGCGTTCCACGTTCAGGATCTTACCGCGCAGAGGCAGAACCGCTTGTGTCAGCCGGTCACGGCCCGTTTGCGCCGACCCTCCGGCTGAATCACCCTCGACAAGGAAGACTTCGGTTTTGGACGGGTCTTTTTCGGAACAATCCTTCAGCTTCCCCGCCAGATAGTTCACATCCATTGCCGTTTTGCGGCGGGTCAGTTCACGCGCCTTGCGCGCGGCCTCGCGCGCCAGTGCAGCTTCGATGATCTTGCCGACGATCGCCTTGGCCTCGGTCGGGTTTTCTTCGAACCACTCGGCAAGTTTTTCGTTCATCAGACCCTCGACCGCTGGGCGAACCTCGGAACTGACCAGCTTGTCTTTGGTTTGCGACGAGAATTTCGGATCAGGCACTTTGACCGACAGCACACAGGTCAGACCTTCGCGCGCGTCATCACCGGTAAAGCTGACCTTTTCCTTTTTCGCGATCCCGCTGGACTGCGCGTAGTTGTTGATCGTCCGGGTTAGGGCACCACGGAAACCCGCCACATGGGAACCGCCATCGCGCTGAGGAATATTGTTGGTAAAGGGCAGTACAGACTCGTGATAGCTGTCATTCCACCACATTGCGATTTCCACACCGATATCGTCGCGCTCGCCCTTGATATAGATCGGCTCGGACATGGCAGGGGTTTTGGACCGGTCGAGGTACTTGACGAACTCCTTGACCCCACCTTCATAGAACAGCTCGGTTTCCAGCCGTTCCGCCGGACGCTCGTCAATCAGGATGATCCGAACGCCCGAATTCAGGAAAGCCAGTTCGCGCAGGCGTTTTTCTAATGTCTCGAATGAGTATTCAAGGTTCGAGAATGTGTCGGTCGAAGCCAGAAACCGCACCTCTGTTCCTGTCCGGTCCCCGCATTCGCCAACAACCTTCAGGTGCTCAACGGTTTCGCCACCTTCAAATCGCGCGATGTGCTCTTTGCCATTGCGCCAGACGCGCAGTTCCAGCCAATCCGAAAGCGCGTTCACCACGGAAACACCCACACCGTGCAGGCCGCCCGACACCTTGTACGAGTTGCTGTCGAATTTCCCACCGGCGTGCAGCTGGGTCATGATGACCTCGGCCGCCGACACGCCTTCTTCCGGGTGGATGTCCACCGGAATACCGCGTCCATTGTCGCTGACCGAAACACTGGAATCGGCGTGAATTTTCACCGTCACATGGTCGGCATGACCCGCCAAAGCCTCGTCAATCCCGTTGTCGACAACTTCATACACCATATGGTGCAGACCCGAGCCATCATCCGTGTCCCCGATATACATGCCGGGGCGTTTGCGAACTGCCTCCAAGCCTTTGAGAACCTTGATAGAATCTGCGCCGTATTCTTGGGGGGCCTGTGCGTCTTCGGACATTCAGTCAGTACCTATATTATTTTGGTAACTTATACGTTTTCTGGTAGGGATTGTCACGCCATCCCCCAATATTTTGTGTTGTTCCGGATCGTTTGTTAGTGGCAGACGTATTCTCCCCGAAAGTGGCAATTGAAAATTCCCCACCCGTGAGCGGCAGGGCCAATTCCAAACTTCAAGTATTTG
>NZ_JBQFZP010000049.1:0-2917 GCF_056542305.1 Ruegeria sp. AD9 | reverse complement strand
CTCATCTCCACTCTCTGATGGTTACGATGAGCCTGAAATCCTCCGCTACGCAATCAACCTAGTCTGTTCCATGGGTGCTGATGGCGGACAGTCACACCCCACAAGCCTGACCCGCAGGTACCGCAGAAATGCTTGATAACAGGTCGGCCTTCCTTTGAGGTCTTCTCAAAGGTCCGTGGTTTGCCCTTCAGTAGCTGTAGATTTTCTGACTTTATCATGTACCCGGCGTAGCCATCTGTACCGGTCATCGATAGGCAATCTCTGCAAAAACACATGAGTTGCAGTACCGCTTCACCGGTGATCCGGTAGCGCACTTCACCACAGAAGCACCCACCTTCCAATGATTGTGCCATGTTCGTTCATCCCTCTATGTCCACTGGGAAGAGTAGTGAACATCGTATGCGCCCTAATCTGAGGCGGCAACATTTCCACATTGCTTCTGGCTATCTCACGCGGAATTTCATCATCTGACTAAATGCGGCAGTTTCCGGCCGTGAAAAATTCTCTTCTGCGTGAGAACGGTCATTAAAGAGAGAAAACTGTGCGGCTGTCCGCTCAGTAAATGTAGGTCCGTTCCATTGAGGATCAGAATCCATTCCGACGAATGGATCTTGCAAAGTCATTGGACAGACGGTCTGAATTGACCGACAATCGTATCATGGAGCTGACAGCTACCACACCTGTCCACCTGATCCATGTGGATCCAGACGTCAATATGGCGCGGTTCTATGGAATTGAGCTGCAGCCGACGCTGTTTGGTGAAGTTTCCGTCCTTCGCACATGGGGACGTATCGGCACAAACGGACAAGCCATGATGGTGACTTACGAAGACGAAGCCCAGGCCGGTGAAGCGCTCCACAAACTCGAAAAGCAAAAGCGCCGCCGGGGGTATGTTCCGGTCGGTGAGTGACTTCAGGTGACAATCTGTTTTCGTAGCAAATCCCGAGCCTGTCGCCTCGTGAGCGGGCTCTAGGTTCCAGCCGGCGTGCCGGCTTCCACCCAGAACACCCCGACATGATCTCCCTGACGCAGTAGCCCTTGACCCGTCTCATGCGAGCCGGGGCAGGGGCTTTGGGTCATGGTCGCTTCCTGCCGCGGTGATCTGCCCATTCGGGTGACGATCCCTTTTGCGCTTCCACAGGATCGAAGATCCTTTGGCTTCTTTTGTTGGTCAGGCGGGATTTGGACAAGCCAAACGCCGCCCGACGTCAGGGGGAAGGCGCGGCCTCCCCCCTCGGACAAGACAAATAGACAAGACCGTGTCCTCGCGCGATGCGCTGCGGGCCGCACCACTCTTGTCGATTTGTCCTGTCTCGCCCCTCTCCGCGTTCGCCACGAGGCAGGTTTTAGAGACGACGCCCTTTCAGGGCTCGGCTCAAAACCAGAACCAAAGGGGACCAGCCCCGGAGGTCGCATGACATAGGAGAGACGGTTTTGAACAGTGAAACAACAAATGACATCGAAAATGACACCAGCCTTCAGGCGGTTGAGATCGCGGCTCAGAATGACCTGTTTCGGAAAGCCCTGATCGACCCAAATGCAGCGATTGAGATGCAGTCCAAAGGCATTCAGGGGCAGGTGTTCGTGACGCCGGGCGTGTCCGGCGAAGGGGTGGAGTTTCAGGCTGCGGCATTGGCGGCTGTGGCTTCGGATGATCAGTTTGACGAAGGCAATGACCCTTATGGCGATCACACATTCGGAACAGTGACGGTCAGCGGCCAAAAACTGTTCTGGAAAATCGATCTCTATGACGCGGATTACACCTACGGGTCCGACCGTCCGTTTGACACGTCAGTGACGCGCCGCGTCCTGACGATCATGTGCCCCAGCGAATATTGATCCCAATCCCAAACTAGAAAGGAGGTGAGTTCATGAACCCATACACCCTCGCACGACAACGTCAGTTGGCTTGGAACAATCTCAAGAAGGGCGGCCTTTCCGGCAAGATCGCCCGCGCCTTCTTGAAACAACACGCGGCCGCCTAAGCGGCCCCGCTCTACCCCGGAAGGGGTAGGGCACCCTTAACACGAAGCGAAACACGTAAACAAGGATTTGCCCCATGAGCAAAGTCGAAACATTTACCGCACCGGAAACCATTGAAACCGTCGCCCTGTCCGATCTCTACCTGTCTGATCTGAACCCACGACAGGAGGTTGCCGAGGAAGGCATTACCTTGCTGGCAGACAGTCTGGTCATGTGCGGCCTGATCCAGAACCTCAGCGGCCTGCGCGATGCAGATGGTAAAGTCGCCATCGTGGCCGGTGGCCGCCGCCTGCGGGCCTTGAACATTGCCGTGACCGAACGCGCCGATCTGGCACAGGTCCCCGTGAAGGTCACGGATAATCCCTTTGTGGCCGAACAATGGGCCAATGCGGAAAACACCGCGCGCGAGGAACTGGACCCAGTGGACGAGGTCCGTGCCTATGGCAAGATGGCCGAGAAATCCCTGTCTGTTGCCAAGATCAGCAATGCGTTTGGCGTGACCGAAGCCCATGTGCGCCGTCGTCTTGCGCTGGCGGGTCTGCCTGCCGCCGTATTGGATGCGCTCAAGGCGGGTGAGATCAGCATGGGGCTGGCCAAGGCCATGACAGTCAGCACCGAAGGAGAGAAAATTCTGGAGGTGCTGGAACAGGCCAAAGAGTGTCGTTGGTTCAGTGAGCATGATGTGAAACAGGCCCTGACATCTGAGGCTGTCAGCAGCACCAACCGCAAGGCCGTGTTTGTGGGGCAGGAGGCTTATGTTGAAGCGGGCGGCGCAATCACCGCTGATCTCTTTGCCGATGAAACCCTGTTCAATGACGGCGCGCTACTGGATCGGCATATTGGTGTCAATGGCATCTCAAATTTCCCCAGAACGGGCAGGTTAAAATTCCCCAGTTTGGCGGTTTCGGTTGTCAGCCGGTTCAGTGACTTGCTG
>NZ_JBQFZP010000048.1:0-3056 GCF_056542305.1 Ruegeria sp. AD9 | reverse complement strand
AAACGAGCAAAGCCTGACAAGAAAGGCACTCGCGCTCAGTTCGGTACGCCTCTCTCTGCGCCAGCAACACGTTGTTTTTCAACAATATCAGTCTTGAAACGCGCTTTCGCCGCAACTGCAAACACTGAAACCGTATACGCGACAGAACTGTGGACAAACCTGCCATCCGCTTTTCACTACTCAGGTGAAAAGGGCTCCAAAACTCCAAATGGCACAGGTGTCTCCTCCTCGAGAGTTTGCTGGAACTCCGCAATCTTGCCGAAGATCACTGGCAACACCCAAGTTGCTTCGCTCTGAATCGGATATTCCTCTTTGGGATCGGTGATGAGGTTGTGCACACGAGGCACGTTGAGCGGACGTGGCTCGCTGTTCATGTTTTCTAGTTCCACCAAATGCAGCTTCCAATTTCGCCACTTGTAGCCATAGACATCATCGTTGTTGTAAATGATGAACCCTTCGCGGTTCGAATTGTCCTGCTCACCAAGGAAGAAACCTAACTGGTCTACACCATCAATAATACGGTCTTGGGGTACGCTGTACCCAGCTACGCTGCCCAATGTCGGCAACATATCCACGAGATGTACGACCTCGTTGCTTTTGTTGCCCGCTGCAACTTTGCCGGGCCAACGGATCAGGAAGGGAACTCTGAGCGATCCTTCCCAGGCCGTAAAGTACGCGCCCCTCCATGGTCCTGCGGTGCCATGCCATGGTTCGAAATACTCGGGCCCATTGTCACTCAACCAGATCACGACAGTATTGTCTTTTACCCCCAATTCACTGATTGCATCGAGGACTTGCCCTGAACGAAAGTCGATCTCCGCCAACACATCTGCGTAATGACCATTACCTGTGATCCCGTCGAAGTCGGGATGAGGCAAGGTTGGAAGGTGCGGCTGCGTAAAGGGTACAAAGGCGAAGAACGGAGTTTCGCTCGCCACAGATCGTTGAATGAAGTCAATCGTGCGTTCGGTCAGTTCACCATCAATCGTGCGTCGAGTTTCTACAGTGTAGGCTTTGACATCGCGGGGAGCCTCATCGCGCTTCGCTTCTTGGATCATCGGTTGACCACTGACTGAAGCATCAAACTGAAACTGGGAGGAGTATTCGGACTCATCCGTCGTATTTGCCACACCGTACCACTCGTCAAATCCTTGATCCGTTGGGAAGCGCCCCGACATATCGCCAAGATGCCATTTGCCGAACATGCCCGTGGCATAGCCAACGTCTGAGAACAACTCGGCCATGGTCACTTCCCAATTGACCATCCCGTAAGGAACGCCCCAAACGACTTTGGTTGTTGCGGATCGGATTGGTCGGCGCCCGGTCATTAGCGCCGAGCGACTAGGGGTGCATTGAGGTTCGACATTGAAGTTTAGAAGCTGCATACCCTCCGAGGCCAATTCATCCAGCCGGGGCGTTTCGGCACCCCGCAAGGCACCTCCGCCATAAGCTCCAAGTTCGCCCCACCCCAGATTGTCAACCATCATGATGACAACGTTGGGTTTTGCGCTCTGTGCCGAGGCGAAGCCAACAAATTGCAGTGTCGTCACGAGTGATAAGGCAACTATGCGGATGGTTGCGATCATCTGGAAGTCCTCCGCTGGGTACTCAGGGCCGGTGCTCTAGAGTGTGGGACCCTATGGCTTTTCGTTTGGTGTGATTGTTCAAGTGTAGGACAAATGTCCTAAAAAATGCAATCATTGCCTTGCTTATGAAAATCTCGCTATCAGGTGACCATGACGACAAAGATCGAAGACTATGTTCCCGACGAGGTAACTGTCATGTTGCGCGAACTTGTCGTTCAACGCCCCGTTCCTTTGTCCACAGATGATCTGCCTGGCAGTGCGAGTACTAAAAGGCGCATTCTTGACGCCGCATTTTCGCTCTTTATTGAAGCCCGGATTGATGATTTCACGATGCGCAATCTCGCGAACCGTATCGACATGCGTGTCGGCAATCTGACGTATCACTACAAGACGAAATCCAAACTTCTCGAGGCGCTTGCCCAGGATCGGCTGGCGACCTATGCGGAAGAAATTCTCGCCACATTGCAACTGAGCGAGCCATCGCCACGGCGGGCACTTGATAGAATTGTCTCATTATTGGTTCAGGACTTACGCCGACCTGAAATTGCTTTCTTCCCGCAACTCTGGGCACTCGCCTTGTTCGATCCTGTTGCTGAAAGATTGATGGACCAAATACATGAACTGGAGCGACGGGTCTTTGCCGGGCTCGTGAGGACGTGCAGGCCCGATTGGTCCGATGTGCAATGCGATGCATTCTCGCTTCATATCACCGCTGCGATAGAAGGGCTGACACTGTTCATCGGGCGGAACAAGCAAACCAAAGGGGTCTACGCTTCACCGGACGAAGAAATCCATCGGGCTATGACACACATTCTCGAGGGATAGATTTCGAGGCTTTCTTGAGCTGAAAATGACTATTCGGAAAGTCTGCCAATTACACTTTGGGCTCGAAGCCGCCTTGTGGCAGTGCAGCACTATCTCGGGAATGATCGCGAATTGAATGTCGGCTTCAAGTGAAACCACATGGCCTACTTGCACCCGCAGAGAAAGCCGGCAATCCGCCCACCTTACTAGTTCATGCGTTCCGCAGCATTTGGCACTTTGGGCTCAGAACGGTCATCTGACAACTTCTGTCAGCCATCAAATATCCGGTGTTCGAACCTTTCAGATTCTGCACCACTAAGGAACCGTTTTTTCAGGGGCAATAATAAGAACAAAAAATCCCCCTCATTTTTGAAGTCGGCTTCTAAAACCCCATACCCCTTAGATTCCGGTTAAGATTTCTGCCAATAGGCCAAGGTTCTGTGTCCATATGCTGAGGGTGGCGGAAATGGTGGCAATGAAGTCGATCTCGGCTTTTGGCAGGCAACTGCCTCAACGTCTAAGAACCTAAAGGATACCACCAGCATGATTATCGGATACGCAAGAACTTCTACACTGTGTCCGCCATCAGCACCCATGGAACAGACTAGGTTGATTGCGTAGCGGAGGATTTCAGGCTCATCGTAACCATCAGAGAGTGGAGATGAG
>NZ_JBQFZP010000047.1:0-3068 GCF_056542305.1 Ruegeria sp. AD9 | reverse complement strand
CGCGGTGGGGACATTGCGCGGCCTGCATTTTCAGGCGCCCCCGCATGCGCAGGGCAAATTGGTGCGGGCGGGCCGGGGCGCGCTTTATGATGTCGCTGTCGATATCCGCAAGGGATCGCCGACCTATGGGCAATCTTTCGGCATCGAGCTCAGCTTTGAGAACGGGCGACAGCTTTGGGTGCCGGCGGGTTTTGCCCATGGTTTTGTGACGTTAGAGCCCGACACCGAAATCTGCTACAAATGTACCAGCTCTTACAATGCGGATGCTGATGGGGGTGTGCGCTGGGACAGCTGTGGTATTGATTGGCCCTTGCAGGGGAACCCGGTGCTGAGCGACAAGGACAGGATTGCGCCTGCGCTGGCCGATTTTGACAGCCCGTTTGTTTACGAAGGATAGAATATGAAACTGTTGGTGACAGGTGGTGCGGGTTTCATCGGGTCCGCGGTCGTGCGGCGTGCCATTGCGGACGGACATCAGGTCGTGAACCTTGATGCGCTGACCTATGCGGCCTGCCTCGACAATGTTGCCGAGGTTGCAGAGAACCCGAACTATGCCTTTGTTCACGCAGATATCCGCGACCCTGCGGCCCTGAAGGCGGTGTTTGCCGAACATGCGCCTGATGCGGTAATGCACCTGGCGGCAGAATCCCATGTTGACCGGTCCATCGACGGGCCGGGGGCTTTCATCGAAACCAATGTCCTGGGCACATACAACATGCTGGAGGCGGCGCGCAGCTATTGGGCCGGACAGGGAAAACCGGACACTTTCAGGTTCCACCATATCTCGACCGATGAAGTCTTTGGCAGCCTGGGGCCCTCCGGCCAGTTCACCGAGGATACTCCCTATGATCCGCGGTCACCCTATTCCGCATCGAAAGCCTCCAGCGATCATCTGGTCCGGGCCTGGCACGAGACCTATGGCCTGCCGGTGGTGCTGACCAACTGTTCGAACAATTACGGACCCTATCATTTCCCTGAAAAGCTGATCCCCGTTGTGATCCTGAACGCAATCGCGGGCAAGGCGCTGCCGATCTATGGTGACGGCTCGAATGTCCGCGACTGGCTGTATGTCGAGGATCACGCCGACGCGCTTTTGCTGGTGGTGCAAAAGGGGGCTGTCGGCCGGTCCTACAACATCGGTGGCGAGAACGAGCGCAGCAATCTGGAACTGGTGCAGACGCTTTGCACGATCCTGGACGATCTGCGCCCGAAACCGCAGGGGGTCTATGCGGACCAGATCACCTTTGTCACAGACCGCCCCGGGCATGATGCGCGTTACGCCATCGATCCCTCGCGGATGCGCAACGAAATGAACTGGCGCCCATCCGTGACGGTAGAGGAGGGTCTGCGCAGAACGGTTGAATGGTACCTGAACAATGAAGAGTGGTGGCGGTCCCTGCAAGGCCGGTCCGGCGTTGGCGAACGGCTGGGGGTCAGCGCGTGAAACTTCTGGTCTTCGGGGCGACCGGTCAGCTGGGCCGGGAACTGATCCGGTGTGGCGGGGAAATCTCGGTTGAAGCGCTTGGGCGCGACAAGGCGGATTTTACCGATCCCGAAGGGTGCGCGGCCCTGGTTCGCGGCACCGATGCGGATGCGGTGATCAACGCCGCCGCATATACCGCCGTCGACAAGGCCGAGGCGGAGGAAGACCTTGCCCTGCTGATCAACGGAACCACGCCCACGGCGCTGGCCAAAGCTGCGGCCGGGCGCGGGGTGCCGTTTGTTCAGGTCTCGACAGATTATGTGTTTGACGGGGCGGGCACGGCCCCGTTCTTACCCAACCACGCGACCGGCCCGCTGGGCGCCTATGGGCGCACCAAGCTGGCGGGTGAGGCCGGTGTGATTGCGGCGGGCGGACCCCATGCAATCATACGAACCTCGTGGGTGGTGTCGTCACATGGGCATAACTTCGTCAAAACCATGCTGCGCCTCGGCAAAGAGCGTGACCACCTGACGATCGTCGCAGACCAGATTGGCGGTCCAACCCCGGCATCGGCACTGGCCGGGGCCTGTATCGGCGCGGCCCGTGCCCTTTTGACAAACCCGGATGAAAAGACCGGAATTTACCATTGCAGCGGTGGCCCTGATGTCAGCTGGGCCGATTTTGCCCGCGAGATCTTCGATCAGGCCGGCATTGACTGCAATGTCGAAGACATCCCGTCCAGCGCATACCCGACCCCCGCGAAACGCCCCCTGAACAGCCGCCTGGACTGCACGACACTGACAACGGACCTGGGCGTGCCCCGTCCGGATTGGAAGGCGGGCCTGCACAGCATACTTGAAGACCTTGGAGAGCTCGGCACATGACGACCCGGAACGGCAAGAAACGCAAAGGTATCATTCTGGCAGGCGGGTCAGGTACCCGTCTTTATCCGATCACGATGGGCGTCTCGAAGCAGCTTTTGCCCATCTATGACAAGCCGATGATCTATTACCCCCTTTCGGTGCTGATGCTGGCCGGGATCCGCGACATCGCGATGATCACGACGCCGCAGGATCAGGAGCAGTTTCAGCGCCTGTTGGGCGACGGAAGCCAATGGGGCCTGTCCCTGACCTGGATTGTTCAACCTTCTCCTGACGGGTTAGCGCAAGCCTATATTCTGGCAGAAGACTTTCTGGATGGTGCCCCCTCGGCCATGGTGCTGGGCGACAACATTTTCTTCGGGCACGGCCTGCCCGAGATCCTGCAATCGGCAGACGCCAAAGAGACGGGAGGCACCGTTTTCGGCTATCGGGTCGCTGATCCCGAACGCTACGGGGTCGTGGCCTATGACGAGGCTGGCGCCGTCACCCAGATTGTCGAGAAACCTCAAGTGCCGCCATCGAACTACGCCGTGACCGGGCTGTACTTTCTGGACGGCTCTGCCCCTGAACGGGCCCGCGCCGTAAAACCGTCTGCACGCGGCGAGCTTGAGATTGTCACCTTGCTTGAAATGTACCTTGAGGCCGGGTTGCTCAGCGTCAACCGCATGGGACGCGGTTATGCCTGGCTGGATACCGGAACCCATGCAAGCCTGCTGGACGCCGGAAACTTCGTGCGCACGCTTCAGGACAGGCAAGGCCTGCAA
>NZ_JBQFZP010000046.1:0-4421 GCF_056542305.1 Ruegeria sp. AD9 | reverse complement strand
ACCAACAGAGGACAACCATGAAACAGAAGAGATCAATTTATGCGGTTTTGGCGTTCGGTTTACTGACGGCGACGGCTGCGGCATCGGAAACGGAACTGACGGTATACACTGCTGTTGAGGCTGAGGATCTTGCGCGGTATGCGGAGACGTTCAATCAGAGCAATCCGGATATCAAGATCAACTGGGTCCGGGACTCGACGGGGATCATCACCGCGAAACTGCTGGCTGAACGGGACAACCCACAGGCGGATGTGGTCTGGGGGTTGGCTGCGACCTCTCTGCTGCTGTTGAAATCCGAAGGGATGCTGGAGCCTTATGCCCCGGTTGGCGTAGACAAGCTGGATGCGAAATTCGTCGATGGTGACAACCCGCCTGCCTGGGTTGGCATGGACGCCTGGGTTGCCTCGATTTGCTACAACACGGTTGAGGCGGAAAAGGCCGGGCTGAAGCCGCCGACCTCGTGGAAGGACCTGACTGATCCGATGTACAAGGATCAGGTTATCATGCCGAACCCGAATTCCTCTGGCACGGGGTTCCTTGATGTGTCCAGCTGGCTTCAAATGTTTGGTGAAGAAGGTGGCTGGGAATACATGGATGCGCTGCACGAGAATATTGCGCGCTACACCCATTCCGGCTCGAAGCCTTGCAAACTGGCGGCGGCGGGCGAGATCCCGATTGGTATTTCTTTTGCGTTCCGTGGGGCGAAATCCAAAGCTGATGGCGCACCGCTGGAAATCATTGTGCCTTCGGAAGGCGTCGGCTGGGACATGGAAGCAACCGCGATTGTGGCCGGCACTGCAAATCTGGAAGCCGCGCAGAAGCTGGTGGACTTCACCGTCACCAAAGAGGCCAACGAGATGTACAATACCGGCTATGCGGTCGTGGCGTATCCCGGCGTTGCAAAACCGGTTGAACACTTCCCAGAGGGTCTTCTGGATGCGATGATCAACAATGATTTCGAATATGCCGCCAACAATCGCGCGGCAATCCTGAAGGAATGGCAGTCTCGCTATGACGGAAAGTCTGAAGCGAAGTAATTCCATTGGCAGGAGGGGCTTTTGTGCTTCTCCTGCCCGCCACTCTCTTGTTCCCACCAACACAACCAACTCACCCGGCGCGCACCGGCCAGGATCGGTCGTGCCCGAGGTGCAGATGTGAGGACCTCTCCCGTGCTTCAGAAAACACCACCCGGTGAACTGTATCTCAGCATCCAGAATTTGTGGAAAGCGTTCGGCAGCTTTCTGGCACTCAAGGACATCTCTCTTGAAATCAAAGAAGGTGAATTCATTTGTTTCCTCGGCCCGTCCGGCTGCGGCAAGACCACCTTGTTGCGGGCGATTGCAGGGCTGGATCTGCAGACCAAGGGTACGATTATGCAGGATGGCAAGGACGTCTCCAACCTGCCTCCGTCCGAGCGCGATTTCGGGATTGTGTTCCAGTCCTATGCGCTGTTCCCGAACCTGACGATCGAAAAGAACATCGCATTTGGCCTTGAAAACACGGGCCGCAGCAAGTCGGATATCGCGGTTCGGGTGAGCGAGCTGCTGAACCTTGTTGGTCTGCCGGATCAGGGCAGGAAATACCCGGCGCAATTGTCCGGTGGCCAGCAGCAGAGGATTGCGCTGGCCCGCGCCATTGCAACCAATCCCGGTCTGCTGCTGCTGGACGAACCCCTGTCGGCGCTGGACGCCAAGGTGCGCGTTCACCTGCGGCATGAGATCAAGGAATTGCAGCGCAAGCTGGGTGTGACCACCGTGATGGTGACGCACGATCAGGAAGAAGCGCTGGCCATGGCCGACCGCATCGTGGTGATGAACCACGGGGTGATCGAACAAGTTGGATCGCCCACGGAGATCTACCGCGAACCGGCCAACCTGTTCGTGGCCGACTTTATCGGTGAAATGAACCAGATCCAGTCTCAGGTTACGAAAGGCGGGCGGTTGAGCGTCGGGGAAAAGACCTTTGCCTGCCTCAGCCACACGTTCAATGATGGAACCCCTGTCATTGCGGCCATTCGTCCCGAAGACATCATCCCTCATGAAGCTGGTTATCTTGACACGGGCGGCAATCGGAACTGCATCGAGGTCACGCTCGATGAAATGGAGTTTCTGGGCTCGTTCTGGCGCTGCCGCCTGAACAACGAGCGGTTCGGATCTTCGGAACTGATCGCGGATTTTTCGATCAACGCCGTGCGTCGTCTTGAGCTGGAAGAGGGGTGCAGCATGGTGATTGAGCTTCCCGAGAACCGCCTGATGGCGTTTGACCTTCCGGAGGCTGCGGCATGAGCACGATGTCGACCAATCAGGACACATTGCCTGTCGGGCCGGATATCAGGCCCAGGCTCAGCCGCGATGACATCCTGATGCGCGGAAGCATGATGGTGATCGCGCTCTATCTGATCGTGACACTGGCACTGCCGCTTTACACGATGCTTTCCAAGTCCTTCTCGACCTACCGGGTCGAGCTGTCCCAGTATGAGTTTCAGGTCAGTGATGAAGCGGGTGTGTTCGACGGAACGATCCTGACGGCTGACGAACTGAACAGGCAATTGGGGGTGTATTCCGACACCGATCTGACAACCGGCTCGGACGGGCGTTTGCCGGTGACCGGGTTCTTTCCGGAGTTCAGCTTTCGCAGCCCGGTCATGTACCAGATGCGGAACACGACGGAGGCCGGGCGCTTTCTGGTCGGGTCGACTTTGAACGAAGGCACCGATTGGGTCGAGCTTGATTCCAACACGTTCCGCCGGGTGCAGATGCGGCCGGTTCAAGCGCGGGGTCTGGGCAACTTCATCAACTACTTCTCGACACCAGCCCTGTTCAACTCGATCAAGAATTCCCTTTGGATTTCGGTTGTCAGCACAATCGTTACGGTGACGCTGGCGTTCTGGTTTGCCTATGCGCTGAACCGAAGCTGCATGCGGTTCAAGGGGGTCTTTCGCCTGATCGCGATGGCGCCGATTCTGGTTCCCTCGCTGCTGCCGGGCATCGCGCTGGTCTACCTGTTCGGCAATCAGGGGATGATCAAGGAGTTGTTGTTCGGTGCCAGTATCTACGGCCCCATAGGCATCGTGATCGGATCGGTCTTCTTTACCTTTCCACACGCATTCCTGATCATATCGACTGCGCTCGCGATATCGGATGCGCGGTTGTACGAGGCCGCTGTCAGCTTGCGCTCTACCCCCTGGCGGACATTCTGGACCGTTACCATACCCGGCGCGCGCTATGGCCTGATTTCCGCAGCCTTTGTCGTGTTCAATCTGGTGATCACCGATTTCGGCCTGCCAAAGGTGATCGGCGGCCAGTTCAACGTGCTTGCCGTGGATATCTACAAACAGGTGATCGGCCAGCAGAACTTTG
The DNA here is from genome assembly GCF_056542305.1 of Ruegeria sp. AD9. NCBI lineage: Bacteria > Pseudomonadati > Pseudomonadota > Alphaproteobacteria > Rhodobacterales > Roseobacteraceae > Ruegeria > Ruegeria sp. AD9. Next base: position 1,062 of record NZ_JBQFZP010000046.1, on the reverse strand, counting down.
AGATGGGCGCCGTGGTCTCGGTGGTTCTGGTCATCCCCGCAATTCTGGCTTTTGCCATCGACCGGATGGTTCAGTCCAAGCAGGTGGCGCTGCTTTCTGCGCGCTCAGTTCCATATCAGGCAACACCAAACCCAAAGGCTGATCGCATATTCCTGATCTACTGCAGCTTGGTCGGCCTGTTCATCATTGGTCTTCTGGCCGTGTGTCAGTTTGCGGCGCTGATCAAGTTCTGGCCCTACGATCTGAGCCTGAGCCTCAAGAACTACCAGTTCGACAAGATGGATGGCGGCGGCTGGGGGTCGTATTTCAACTCGATCAAACTGGCTTTCCTGACGGCGGTGATCGGCACGACGGTTGTCTTCTTCGGGGCGTATCTGGTGGAAAAATCGAACGGCTTCAAAACCGGACGGTCGATCTTTCAGATGTTCGCCATGCTGCCGATGGCCATCCCGGGCATGGTTCTGGGGCTGTCCTATATCTTCTTCTTCAACAACCCGTCCAATCCGTTCAATGCGATCTACGGCACCATGGCGATCCTGGTGGTTTGCACGGTGACGCATTTCTATACCGTATCGCACCTGACGGCGGTCACCGCTCTCAAGCAGATGGATAAAGAGTTCGAGTCGGTGTCAGCCTCTCTCAAACAGCCAACAATGAAGCTGTTTGCCCGCGTGACGGTGCCGGTCTGCCTGCCTGCGGTGCTGGATATCTCGATCTATCTGTTCGTCAACGCAATGACGACCGTGTCGGCGGTTGTGTTTCTCTATTCACCCAAAACCACACTCGCGTCCATCGCGGTGCTGAACATGGATGATGCCGGGGACATCGCACCCGCAGCCGCAATGGGCATGATGATCTTCTACACCAACGCCGCCGCCCGGATCTTCCACCTGATGGCATCAAAAGGCATCCTGGCCCGCACACAGGCCTGGCGCAGCAGGTAATCCACAAAAAAACTCAAGAACCCGCCGGTCACATATCTCCGGCGGTTTCCTTCTCCCCAAGAACCCGCTCCGCAAAGTCCATAAACGCCCGTATGATCTTGACATCGCGACGCTGGGA
>NZ_JBQFZP010000045.1:0-5337 GCF_056542305.1 Ruegeria sp. AD9 | reverse complement strand
CTCATCTCCACTCTCTGATGGTTACGATGAGCCTGAAATCCTCCGCTACGCAATCAACCTAGTCTGTTCCATGGGTGCTGATGGCGGACACTGCAGATCTCTAGGAACCGCTCCATCAGCGCCGTCTGCAAGGCTTGGTGCGAGCGGGCAATCACCACCCTGTAATGGCCAATTTCTTCCTTGAGCGGCCGCGCAACGATAGGGTCGCCTTCTATTGTGCGGTTCTGTTTGGGGGGAAAACCCACAAGTGTGAACCCGAACCCCTTGCCGACATAAGCCTGGACAAGTTCACGCGATTGGGACTGGAACGGCACTTCTGGGTGAATGCCCGCGGCCTGTAGAAGTTGCAGGTAGCTGGGGCCAGGGCCGGCAGGTGAAACCGCAATGTAGGGCAGATTGTTCAGTTCGGACAGGCTGATCCGGCTTTTGGCTGCCAAGGGGTGTGTCGCTGACAACAAGACCTGAGGGGGAAGTTCCAAAAGAACTTCTGCATGGTGCCGCCGCTTGTCGAGCCCTTGGTCAAAGATCACCAGCGCATCCACCTCGCCCGCATCCAGCGCCTCTACCAAAGCCGGATAGTCTGCCTCTTTCACTTCAATTCGGACGCCGGGGTGGTTTTCGCGAAAAGCAATTACTGCGGGCAGGACGATCCGCTGCGCTAATGCATGATGGGTGCCAATGTGGATCCTGCCCGCCCGGCCTGACGCAAGATCTGTGGCCCGCCGATCCAGCCCAGATGCGTGAACCAGCAGCGCGTCTGCCTGTGCGACAAAGTCCTCGCCCGCGCGGGTCAGCCGCATGCCTTGCGCAGGAAACCGGTCGAACAGGGTCACGCCGGTGGCGGCCTCCAGCTTATCCAGTGCCGACGCGATGGCGGCGGCAGAGACATTCAGTTGCCGCGCCGCCTGTGCGATCCCGCCCTGTCTCGCTGTTTCCGACAGGTAGGTGAGTTGGCGAAGGGTGAAGCGAAACATCGGAAATACCTATCTTTGCGGACGATTAATTCAGTTTTTCTGACCTTGAGGCAATCTCTATGCTCCGGTCAGGACAGATTGGAGGCCGGTATGGAAATAATACCTCTGACGGGCGGATTGGGTGCGGAAATCCTTGGGGTGGATATCCGTCGCGGCGCAGATTTTGATGCGATCCAGCGCGCTTTTGCCAAATACTCGGTGATCGTGCTGCGGGGCCAGAACGTCGGTCCTGAGGATCACCTGGCATTCGCCCGCCGTTTTGGGCCGATAAACGTGAACCGGTTCTTCAAGCCGGTTGAGGGCCATCCGGAAATCGCCACGGTGCTGAAGGAGAGGGACCAGACCGAAGCGGTTGGTGAGGGATGGCATACAGACCATTCCTACGATCAGGAACCGGCGATGGGCTCCATTCTGCACGCAATCGAGGTGCCGCCCTATGGCGGCGACACGCTGTTTGTCTCCATGGGTGCCGCCTATGAGGCGCTCTCTGCGCCGATGCGACGCTTTCTCGACAGTCTGACGGCTGTGCACTCCTCGCGCCATGTGTTCGGCGCCTCCGCGATGGACAGCGAGGCGGTGAAATCGGGCCGCCTGGGCAACTCAGAGGCCGCCACGCAGGACGCGCGGCATCCGGTTGTCATCACCCATCCATTGAGCGGACGGCGCGGCCTTTTTGTGAACCCGGTTTTCACAACCTGTATAGAAGGGCTGACCCCAGACGAATCCGCGGCGCTTCTGGCCATGCTTTATGCCCATTGCCAGCAACCCGAGTTTCAATGCCGGGTGCGCTGGCAGGCCGGTGACATCACGATGTGGGACAACCGCGCCACCTGGCACAAGGCGATCAACGACTATCACGGCTACCGGCGCCTGATGCACCGTGTCACTGTCGAGGGCGTTCCGCTTGCGCCCGTCGTCGCAGCCTTAGCCTAATTGAAAGCACCGGTATGACCGACCGTAACCCGCAGTCCAACGCCAGCCGACCCAATGTCATTCTGATCCTCGCGGACGACATGGGGTTTGCCGATCTCGGCTGCACCGGGTCTGAAATCCAAACCCCCAACATCGATGCCCTCGCGCGGGGCGGCGTGATGCTGTCTGCGATGTACAACTGCGCCCGTTGTTGCCCCACTCGCGCCTCGCTCCTTACCGGGCTTTATCCGCACAATGCTGGCGTCGGCCATATGGGCGCCAATCTTGGCACGGCCGCCTATCAGGGCTTCCTGCGCAACGACAGCGCCACCATTGCCGAACACCTGCGCGCCAGCGGCTATGCCACGCTGATGTCCGGAAAGTGGCATGTGGCCGGTGATTTCGAAGCCCGCGAGGTGGACAGCTGGCGGGTCGGCGATGTCGAGCACCCGACCCCGCGACAGCGTGGCTTTGACCGCTTCTACGGGATCATGGACGGGGCCACGCATTTCTTTTCGCCGCACTACATGCTGGAGGATGATGCCCGTGTCGAAACCTTCCCGGACGATTTCTACTTCACCGAAGCCATCACCCATAAGGCCATTGGCATGATCGAAGGCGCGGTAGCGGAAGAGAAACCCTTCTTTCTCTACCTCGCCCATACCGCGCCGCACTGGCCGCTGCATGCACACCCCGAGGACATCGCGAAATATGACGGCGTCTATGCCAAGGGCTGGGACCAAATCCGCACCGCACGCCACGAAACCATGAACGGTCAAGGCGTGTTCCAGCGCGGCTGGGACATCTCCCCGCGTGACAGCACGGTGCATGGCTGGGAGCATGAGGCAAACAAGGATTGGGAGGTCAGCAAGATGGCCACATATGCGGCAATGGTGGACCGCATGGACCAGTCGATTGGCAAACTGATTTCGGCCCTGAAGCGGCTCAGGCAATTCGACAACACGCTGATCCTCTTCCTCTCCGACAACGGCGGCTGCGCCGAATTCATGGCCGAGGACGGCTGGGCGAAGTTCTACCCGGACAAAACGCATGATGGCAGGCAGATCACGATGGGCAATGTGACAGGTTTGCGCCCCGGCGATGCCCAGACCTTTCAAAGTTATGACAAGCCTTGGGCCAATGTCTCCAACGCACCGTTTCGGCTGTACAAACATTATGTGCATGAAGGCGGCATCTCGACCCCGCTGGTTGCCCATTGGCCAGATGGATTCAGGCCGCGTGGTGCCGCCCATGCGGCCTGCCATGTGGTTGATATCCTGCCAACCATCCTGGAGGCCACCGGTGCCGCCTATCAGAGCGAGTTGGGTGGCCATGAAATCCAACCGTTGCAGGGAGAGTCGCTGCTGAGCCTCTTTCAGGGCAAGGACTGGCAGCGCGAACAGCCGATCTTCTGGGAGCACGAAGGAAACGCGGCGATCCGCCTCGGTCAGTTCAAACTCGTGCGCCTGCATGATTACCATTGGGAGCTTTACGACATCGAGGCCGACCGCACCGAACTGACCAATCTTGCAGGCCGCAGCCCTGCGCTTGAGAAAGACCTTATCCGCCAGTACCAGGCCTGGGCTGACACCTCCGGAGTCCTGGACTGGAACGAAGCGCTGCCGAAACTTCTGGCCGCGTGGAAGATGGAAACTCCAAATGGCTGAAACTGATGGCTAAGCGTCCACTGAGGGTCCCCTGGTAAAGGACGGGTTTGTCCTGCGCAATGTGAGTTCAATTGAGTTTGGATTTGGCGGCCGCAGCGAATGGCGGCTAAGCGGGCTGCGATCGCAGCATCTTGACCGGTTGGTGAACGGCAGGAATGGGCCGTTCCTGTTTGGGTTTGTGGTTCTCGATGGGTAGAATGCTGCAACTGACCCAATGACCGCGAAGAGCCCAAGGCGGTCGATCGTGAAATCATGTACACACGAGCTCATTGATTTAAGTCAAAGTCACATTCAGTAAATGTAATATCTTCGTTTCTCCAGATTTTACCTTTTGGGGAGGAGAAGCGATGGGACTGTTGAAATTGATTTCGAGGTATCTGGCTACACTTACAGCGCTGATCGGTTTGGCGTCATGCGCGGGCGTTCAAGATACTACTGCAAATGCTTCGCTGCAAAGCGCATCCAGCGGAGGCGGAGTCCTTTCTTCAGTCTCACCGCGCGCCTTAAATGTTCAACCATTCACAATGGCACGAGGCGTCGGAGTACTACCCGGCAGAATTGGTGAACGGACAACCGTCGGAGGCGTCACAATGGGCTATGTGACGTTAAACCCTCCGCCGGAGGCATTGTTCACAGAGGCAATCAAGTCTGAGTTATCGGCAGCTGGGCATAGCGTGACCGGCGGGCAGACAAAAGTGTCTGGTGTTGTGGAACGGTTTGCACTCAGCACGCCCGCAACTGCAACCCATTGGGACGTGACAATAGACGCCGCGCTTAAGGTGTCTGTAGGCGGCTCGACACGCGCCTATTCGGACGTTTGTGTTTCTCGCACGTATGCTTGGCCTTCTGACAAAATGATTGCCGACTTGTCCAGCAAATGCGTCAGCGGGATCGCAAGAAAATTTGCCGGAGACAGGAGCATCGCCAATGCGCTGTGACCGGAATCCTTCGAACTTGATCGCCTACCATTCAAAAGCAATTTTGCTGTGTTTGGTTGTGACGTTGTCAGCATGTGCCGAATCTCAGGTTGGAGTTCCAGCCGGTGCGAAATCAAAATATCAATCGATCGCCGTAATCCCGCGGGTAAATGACAACCTACTATCTGTATATCGCCCAAACATGGCAGAGCTTGAAGTTTCAATGTCTCAATTGGGATGGGACGCCGCAGTCGGAACAGGACAGATTTCCAATGAAATTCTTGGGCGCACCGGGGCCTCGGTTGCTGTCACGCGCGACGAAAATAGCGCCGTGGCCAGAGCTGCCGACGCTTTGATCGTTTTACAACAAACGCCTCTTGATCAGTATGGACAGCAGTACACACCCGGACAGGATGTGTTGCTCAGTTCGGTCAGTATTGCGGCTGCCGCTGCTGCAGGAGGTATGGCCTATATCATAATTGATGATCCGCGACGTTACAGTTCTCGGTCAATACTTGAAGTAAACGGTAGCGACGGAAGCGGACCCAATCACTGCGCTATTGGCATAACCCCTGTATTGCTGAATGCAAAAACGGGTGAACTGATCAAGCAAGGAAGGCCGTTAATGGGTGTTGAAAAGCTACCAATCCAGCTTGCAGGAGGTACTTGGGAACGATTAACCCCGGCCGAAAAGTCGAATGTGCGCGCGTACTGTCAGTCAGCTCTGAGGCGGGTCGTCTCGCAATCATTCGTAGAGCTCGACATCGTCCAGTAACTTGTCCGCCATCAGCACCCATGGAACAGACTAGGTTGATTGCGTAGCGGAGGATTTCAGGCTCATCGTAACCATCAGAGAGTGGAGATGAG
>NZ_JBQFZP010000044.1:0-5509 GCF_056542305.1 Ruegeria sp. AD9 | reverse complement strand
TCGAGATGGTGAGGCGAAAGTATCTCAATTACATCGTGGAACAAGATCACCGTTTCATCAAAAGACGAACACGCCCGATGCTCGGCTTCAAGTCCTTTGAATCTGCATCCGCAACTCTTTCAGGCATCGAAGTGGCGCACATGATCCGCAAAGGTCAGCTCACGCCCGGAATTTGTCCGTTTCGTCAATTTGCGGAACTGGCGGTATGAGCCACGGGTTGGTGTCAACTTTTCGGTCAGTAAGAAACTTTGCAACAGATCCAACCCGAAAGCATCGCGGGCTGCACCTACTGTCAGCCCCAGGTTGCATCGGTCGGCTACAGCGAAGCCAAGGCCAAAGAGCTGGGCTATGATATCAAGGTGGGACGCTTTCCGTTCATCGGCAACGGCAAGGCCATCGCACTGGGTGAGCCTGAGGGCTTGATCAAGACTGTGTTCGATGCCAAGACCGGAGAGTTGCTGGGCGCACACATGATTGGTGCCGAAGTCACCGAGTTGATCCAGGGCTATGTGGTTGGCCGCCAGTTGGAAACCACCGAAGAAGACCTGATGAACACCGTCTTCCCGCACCCATCGCTGTCAGAAATGATGCATGAGGATGCATGAGAGTGTGTTGGATGCTTATGGGCGTGTAATCCACATGTAGGATGGTAGTAGGTAGATGAGCCAGCTGTAACCTTAATATCGTCACAGGTTGCGTCACAAAAACTGGTCTGTTCGGATCATCAAAGGGGCAAAAAGCAGGACGCAGTATCCACGCCAAAACCAACTTAGAAAGGAAAGGGATCTGTCGCACATAATCCGAAAACGGTAATTCTAACGTGAGACCGGATCCTGTTTTTGGATGGTCGCCAAATTTGCAAGTAAGTGTGCCTTACGATAGGATCGACTTTGATTGACCACCAAAAAGGCGGCGCAACCGAAGGACCCGTTTAGACTTTCGGCAAGACCCCGAGGCGCATCATGGACACTTTCGAGGTTGATACCGTTGTGGTGGGTGCCGGAGTTATCGGCCTAGCCGTGGCGCGGGCGCTGGCCATGGCCGGACGTGATGTATTGATCGTGGAAAAGAACGCAGCAATCGGTTCGGAGACCAGCGCCCGAAACTCCGAAGTGATCCATGCCGGTATCTACTATGAACCTGGTTCGTCGAAGTCACGCCACTGTGTTCGCGGACGTAAGTTGCTTTATGCATATTGCCAGAACCACAGCGTACCATTTCGGCAATGTGGTAAACTCATCGTTGCTACAAACGAGTTTGAGCTTGAAAAGCTATCGAGAATCGCGCAGCGGGCACGGGCGAACAGCGTCGATGATCTACGACTGATCGATAGAAAGGAGACGTTGTCGCTCGAACCATCACTACGCGCCGAAGCGGCGCTTTTCTCACCTTCAACCGGTATTATCGACAGCCACAGCCTTATGATCAGCTTGCTCGGCGAGGCCGAGGCACATGGAGCGCAATTGGCGGTTCGAGCAGAAATTCAAGGTGGCGAAATCATGACTGACGGGATGGCCTACCTTGATATCGGTGGCGCACAACCGATCCGACTGAAAGCCCGGTCCTTTATTAACTGTGCGGGACTTTGGGCGCCTTGTCTCTCCGCCCGTATCAGGGGATTGCCTGACCCACCAAAACTGGCCTTCGTCAAGGGAAGCTATTTCTCATGCGGACGTAAGACGCCTTTTTCCCACCTGATCTATCCGGTGCCGCAAGATGGTGGTTTGGGTGTGCACCTTACGCTCGATTTAGCCGGGCGAGCCAAGTTCGGACCAGACACAGAATGGCTTCCACACGATGATCCCGCGATGATCGATTACTCGGTCTCGTCAAATGATCAGCCCGTTTTTGCAGAGGCTATAAGAAAGTACTGGCCGGATCTGCTCGAAAGCGACCTACACCCGGACTATGCAGGGGTGCGCCCGAAACTTACAGGATCGGAGTATCCCGATTTTCGGTTCTTGGGCCCAGACGAACTCAACGGTCCTCACGTTATGTTGTATGGAATTGAATCGCCAGGCTTGACCGCATCACTTTCCATAGCAGCCCAAATTGCCGACTGGCTGACATGAAAGAGAACCATTGTAATTTTCTGGTCCTATCAAGTGGATCTAAGGTTGGTGGATGTACACACGATGTCAATAAACGCATCTCTATCGTCTTTATCGTCGTTGAAATTGCGCTCTAGTTGGCAGTAACTATTCGACGAAGCGCGACCCAACCTGTCTGCCATTTCTGGAATCGGCATTTTGACTAATGTAACTGGTTGTGTCGCGAATTTTGACCGAGGTTGACGAAATCGCGTGCCCTGGTGCTTGTTGCTTTCAAATCAATCGCGAGCAGGTTTCAGAATGGTTTCTTTGAAAGGCTGCCACTTCCCGAAGGATGTGGTTTTATACGCTGTGTTTTTCTATTTGCGCTACACTGTTTCCTATCGCGACCTTGAGGAAATCATGGCTGAAAGGGGCGTTTCCGTCGATCACGCTACGTTGAATAGATGGGTTGTAAAATATTCGCCGATGATCGCTGCGCGGGCGCAATCGAAAAAGCGTCCAACACAGAAATCTTGGAGAATGGACGAAACCTACCTCCGTGTGCGCGGCAAGTGGGTGTATCTCTATCGGGCCGTCGACAAAGCAGGGAACACCCTTGATTTTGTGCTGTCTGAGCGAAGAAACGGTCCCGCAGCAACCAGGTTCTTTGCCAAAGCGCTGTCATCAAACGGAATCCCAGACAAAGTCGTCATCGATAAGAGCGGAGCCAACGCAGCCGGCATTCGAGAAGTGAACAGGATTCTGAAGCGGTTTGGTTGCCAAGCCAGGGTGCAGACAATCAGGTCCAAATTTTTGAACAACAACATGATCGAGCAGGATCATCGGTTCATAAAACGGCGTGTTCGACATATGTGTGGGTTCAAATCATTCGCATCCGCGTCCGCTACGTTGGATGGCATCGAAGTCGCCAACATGATCCGGAAACAGCAATTCTCCAGCGCAGCCACCTCTGGCTTTCGGGTGTTTGCCGAGATCGTAGGATAAGTGTGCCTGGTAAGACGCTTACTTTGATCGTTCCAAAAATTTGCAACACAACCGGCAATTTCCGCGCCGGGAAAAGGGTCCCGCCCCTTTTCCAGCCAGTAGGCGTGGGTGCCGGTGGACTGGCGCAGGGCAATCACGCACTGCGTGGGCTGCCCGAACAGCGCCCGTCACGTTCCGGCACGTTCAAGTTCAGTATGGCATTTTCCGCGCGCCTCAGCGCGCTCGATTTCCCGCCGCCTGCGCGGCGGGTGTGGCAGGGGTGCGAACTGCCGCGTTGCGGCCGGACGGTGCCCCTGCCCGGTCGTTGGTCCGCGCGTCACGTGTGGCGCATGTGTGGTCCGGCCCTGGGCCGCGCTTGCGCGGATCAGGTCATCAGCCGGACTCAATTTGGCGGCGTGGACTTCGCAGTGACATCACCACGACCCGAGCGACCTTTCTAACGCGCGCCTGGGGGCAGGACCAGTACAAGGGCAGAGGCCGCGGAACGCCGTCCTAAGATAGAGGCCCACCGAAGCGGGCCACAAGTTTAACCAAAGGAAAGTCTGGAGGTATTGAGTTCAGGCTAACGCTTGCGCGCGCGATCGACAACACCGTCGGCTGTGATCGTGGCAATGCGATCCTCGGTGCGCCGTGTCATCTCCACACCGTCGCCCGTCATATGTGCCTCGGCAATTTCCGTGAACTTGAAGATGCTGCCATCGGCTTCAACATGGGTTTCATCTTCCGTCGAGCGCCGTTTCACCGACCCGTCATGGCGGATTTCGATGATCGTGTTGTCAGCCATACGTACCGTCACGGAATGCTCATCCGCGGCCACACCCTGCCACCACATATCCGCGTCTCGGCGCACAACGATACGGTTTGGATGCAGCTTGATCTGCACGTCCTGCGTTGCTTCCGGATCAGCGGCTTTGACCACAACAATCGCCTCCTGTGCGCTGGGGTCGTTGTGGATCGATGCACTCCCGTTCTTTGGCGGCCAGAGCTTTGGCTGTTCGCGCGGCTTGCCTGTCTGATCCGTATGAAACCCGACAAACATCTGCGCGGATTTCCAGACGCGACGAGCGGCTTTCTCGAGCTTGTTTGAAGGGGTGTCCATGGGTCTAGCCAAATCCGTTCCGATCAAGTAATCGTTTTTGAAAATGCGCCGGTGACCGGCCTCTGATAGCTATGCGCGACGGGGTGTGTGCGCAATGCCACTTTGAGTTTTCATCATTGAGGCCGACACAGCCAGAGATTGATAGGCAGGGCGCAAAGCGCCCTGCCCCGTCGGGTTCAGAAGCAATCCGGCACCCAGGCATCGATCCGGGCTTTCTGTGCCTCGGTCACGCCCAGTGCATCCTGATGCTCTTTGTCATTAAACAGCTTGTGCAGCGCCTCGTTCTTCGCGCCTTTCTTGGATTTCGCGAAAGCTTTGAACATGTCGGTGTCATCCTGCAGGTCCAGCAGGTCCTTGTAGAGATCATCCAGCTGCCAGCCTTTCAACCGTTTGAAACAATTCTCAGCCGACGGGGACCAGATTGCGCGCATGTTCGCGCCAATCTCAGCTTCGATCTCCGCCATGAACTCCGGGCGCTGGGTCAGGAACCGCCGGGCCAGAAAACCCGTGATCTCACCGTTGCGTGTCTTCTTGCCCAGATCGCGAAACGCTTTGAACGCCTCCACGCTGCCTAGTGCGGCCATCTCGTGGAACTGGGCATAGGCTGCCTCTGCGGCCTCATCCCGTTCTCCACCAAGGCGCGGGTCGAGGATGAACTGGTCATTTATCTCCGGCGTGTTTCGCTCAGCACCACCATAACCAAACCCAAACAGGGTGCTGGTCAGACCGGAGGCCGGGGTGGCATAGAAGGCAAACAGGCTCAGCACATAATCGGGCTTGTCCAGCAGGGCCGTTTGAACCGCCGCCAGCCGGATCGCTACAATGTCGTCGATGAACTTCTGCGCATAGGCCGGTTTTGGTGTCTCCTTAATCTCGGGCTCTTTGACCGGAGCCAGAACACCAGCCTCAATGGCGGCCTGCACATGTTCCGCCGCGACATAGGCCGATGATGTTTTGATCTCGCCGCTATTGCCGACATAGAGGAACACGCCGGACAGCTTGCGCTGATCGTCGGAATAATACGGCGCGACATAGTCCTCAAGCGCGGCCAGCTCATTTTCGCCATCCGCGTCCAGAGCCTCAGCCTCATAAAGCTCGCCCAGTTCGTCATACCGTTCCGCCTGTTCTTCGGTGAAGTCCCGGCTCATCATCTCCAGACGGTGCATGCCTTCACTTCCCGAGATCCCATAGGAAATGTAGCTCTCATCATGGGTTTCCACCCAGTCCCAGCCATCTGCTTCGCGCAGCTTTGCTGCTTCTGTCGCCAGTTTCTCAGCAAACTGTTAGTGGCAGACGTATTCTCCCCGAAAGTGGCAATTGAAAATTCCCCACCCGTGAGCGGCAGGGCCAATTCCAAACTTCAAGTATTTGG
>NZ_JBQFZP010000043.1:0-5545 GCF_056542305.1 Ruegeria sp. AD9 | reverse complement strand
CGATCAGTGGCGGAGCTACGCACTTGACATGACCGCGTGATCGTACCCGCATCAGACTTTTGCAATCAGTGCAGAATAAGTTGGCAATCCCCGGCTGGTTCTGCGGCTACTCACAACCATATGAATGCATCTAGAGCAGCAATGTTAGCACAGCTACGAGTAAGTTTCTCATGTAGGCTAGTCTTGTTTTATCAACTCCCTGAAGCGGGGATGGTCGCGGATCGCATCAAGATCCGGATCGACCGATAGCCATTGAAGCACGTCCGGTCCTGCATCTTTGGCAGTACGTTCGAGCACATTCAGAGCCAGATCCGTATCGCCCAAAAGCGAATAGACACAAGCAATGTTGAAACTACCACCGTCACTTCCGCCCCGTATTCGCAATGCGCGGTCCAACCATTCCCGCGCGCGGTCAAACTCGCCTCGCTGGGCGAGTATCGACGCGCCAAGTTCGAGCGGGTCAGGATTGTCAGGATACAGATCGGCGGCAATTTCTGCCCTGCGCAAGCCTAGATCGACATAATCCCTCCCTGTCTTCTTTTCACCTAACCTAGTCAGGATCATGTTAAGGAGTAGTGGTGAGCGGTAATCATCTGGCCGAATTTCAAGCGCGCGGATGAAGTGGAGTTTGGCTTTCTCAGTGTCTCCGGATGTCCAGCAGTAACGCGCGTAGTAGTAATGTGCCTCATAACACAACGGATCGACAGTAAGCGCATGTTCCATCGAAGCACGCGCTGCGCTTTCCTGTCCCGCTCCCAACAGGGCCTGCCCCTTGGCAGCATGCGCTTCGGCTAGGTTCGGTTCAAGTTCGATGGCCTTTTCGGCTGAGGCAAGTATCGCGTCGCGATCGATGCCTGCGCCCAACCAACTTGTTGACCAGGAGTCGCAGTCCGCGATGCCCGCATAGGCGCGAGCAAATGTGGGGTCGAGCTTTACAGCTTCCTCAAACATGGCGCGCGCGCGCGCCATGTAGTCATGCATCCGCAGATGGTAGAAGTGTCTGCCCTTCAGGTAGTAGCTATAGGCGTCGACATCGCGAGTTGGAGCCGCAGCGATGGAACGTTCTTCCGACACATTCAGCTCGATGCGCAACTGATCGACGATAGTTCGCGTGATTTCGTCCTGCACCTCGAAAATGTCTTCCAGGTCGCGGTCGTAACGGTCAGCCCAGACATGCCCCCCCGTCGTGCCGTCAATCAGCTGCGCCGTCACGCGCACGCGTTTGCCAGCGCGTCTCACACTGCCTTCAAGCAGGTATCGTACGCCCAGTTCGCGTGCTATCTGCGAGGAGTTGCCCGATTTGCCCTTGTAAGCAAACACAGCATTGCGCCCGACCACGAACAAGGCGGAAATCTTTGACAAATCCACGATCAGGTCTTCCGTGATCCCGTCGGCAAAATAGTCCTGTTCCCGGTCTTCGCTCAGATTGATCAGTGGCAGCACCGCAACTGATTTGTTGCGTTGCAGCGGTGCATCTGCTGGAAGTTCCTGTGCGCCGCTGCTGGCTAGATGAAACACCTGTAAAGGCTGATCGATGTTCTTTAAGATATGTTCCCCACCATCTTCGAAGCGAAGCCCTGAATCCACGCTGATCTGAGCACGCGTAGGCGCGCTCACAGCTATGCCACCGGGGCGTGCCAAAGATTCGATCCTGGCTGCAATATTGACGCCATCGCCGAAGACATCATCGCCATCATGAATGATGTCTCCGACATTAATGCCAATCCGGAACTCAATCCGCCTGTCGATGGGAATGTCGAGATTGCGGGTGCGCATACGAGATTGTATTTCGGCACCACAGGTTGCTGCGTTGACGACGCTCGGAAACTCGGCAATGAAGCCATCGCCGGTACTTTTGACGACCCGCCCGGCATGCTCCCTAACTTGGCCTTCGACTACATCGTCGAGGTGACTCTTCAAAGCCTGCAGCGTGGCAATCTCATTGGCCCGCATCAGGCGGCTAAAGCCAACCACGTCAGTTACCATGATTGCTGACAGCCGTCGTTCCACTTATGACTCCGATCAATTTCCTATGCTTGGCATCCATACAAAGCGGAGCCTAATTTGCAGAGCGCAATCGGTCCAGAACCAGAAGAAAAATGTCAGGAAAACCTTATTTGCACGGTCCCAATTGGGCTCAATAGCCGACCTCGGTGGTGGTGCAGCCCGTCAGAGGAGACATTCGCTGTGTCAACGGCGGTGAGAAAGTCTGCCATTGGGCGGAGCAAAAGTCGTCCACTGTTTGGGTGACCGGCGCCTTGGCAAACGCGCTCCCAAATAGCTGGCGGTTGCCAAGGCGTCTTGGTCCGTCAGGACCAATCTCTTCTGTGCCTTAGGAGTTCTGCCGGGCCCTGCTCTGTGCCAGGCGATAGCTTTCTCCGTTCATCTCCAGAATGCTGACGTGGTGGGTCAGCCGGTCGAGCAAGGCACCAGTGAGGCGCTCCGATCCGAATGTTTCGGTCCATTCATCGAAGGGCAGGTTCGAGGTGATCAGGATCGAGCCGCGCTCATAGCGTTGGCTGATGACCTCGAACAGCAATTCCGCCCCGGTCTTTGACAACGACACAAAACCAAGTTCGCCGATGATCAGCAGGTCCTGTGCTGCCAGTTGTTTTTGCAGGCGTTGCAGGCGGCGGTCATCTAGTCCAGATTCAGTGCCAAGCCGGGTTATTCATTCCAGGGCATGCCAGCGAGGCAGTTATACGAGAGCAGTTGGTGTAGAATGGACCGATAACGAGGGGAACCATGGGTCTGAGGTGGTGAAATATTGAATGCCTGCTAGAGGCAGTATTGATTTAGAAAATCGGCGAAAGCTTTTTGGGTGTAAATGGGTGTAGAAGTGGATTGACAAATGGGTGTAAATGGGTGTTGTTTTGGGTATGTTCAGAACTGACACACTGGTTATCACCTCAACAATCCTTGCCAGAATCTCGGAAATCGACGAGTTCAAAGGCGCCTGGCAAGCCCTTGGCACATTGGCGCCGGAACGGCTGGCGGCGCTGAGACGGGTCGCAACCATTGAGAGCATCGGTTCGTCCACCCGGATTGAGGGCAGCAAGCTTTCCGATCAGGAAGTCCAGCGGCTTCTGTCCAACCTGGAAATCAAAACCTTCGACACAAGGGATGAACAGGAAGTCGTCGGATACTCAGAAGTGATGGAAACGGTGTTCGAGGCGTGGGACCACATCACCATATCCGAAAACCACATCCTTCAGCTTCACCGGGACCTCCTGAAGCACAGCGACAAGGATGAGCGCCATCGGGGGGCCTATAAAACCTCCTCCAACAGTGTCGCCGCGTTTGACGACACCGGCGCACAGATCGGGATTGTGTTAGAAACGGCGACACCGTTTGACACACCCCGGCTGATGACGGAACTCATCAGCTGGTACAGTGATGCCGTCCAGAAACGGGACATGCATCCTCTGATCGCGATCGGGATATTTGTCGTGGTGTTCCTGGAGATACATCCGTTCCAGGATGGGAACGGCAGGCTCAGCCGGGTCTTGACCACGCTGTTGCTGCTCAGGGCAGGGTACGCCTATGTGCCGTATAGCTCCCTCGAAAGCGTGATCGAGCAAAGCAAGGAAGGTTACTATCTGGCGCTGCGGCAAACCCAGGGCACAATCCGAAGCGCTGAGCCCGATTGGACGCCGTGGCTGGAGTTTTTCCTGAACGCCCTGCAAAAGCAAATGTTGCGCCTCAGGATCCGCGTTGAACGAGAAAAGCTGATGATGGGTGCCATGCCGGAACTGGCTGCGAAACTCTACGAACTGACGCGGGAGCACGGGCGTCTGACAATGGCGGAGGCTGTAAAGCTTACAGGCGCCAACCGGAATACGCTCAAACAGCATTTTCGCGCGCTTGTGCATGACGGCCATCTGGAGCTTCACGGCCAGGCTCGGGGCGCCTGGTATTCGGTTCGGTAGCAACCGGCCTCAGAACCCCTGCGTCAGCATATCGATCGCCGACGTGATGTCCTCGAAACTGCTGTTCAGGTTGGTGACGGGTTCTCGCAGGATCGATCTGGGAACAGCCGCCATGAACTGCGTCACCATGACATATTCGGCGCCATCGATCGCGAATATCGGGTTCAGCCGCTTTGCCGGTATCGGCGCCTTACTTACAGCCATCAGGGGTACGACCATGCGCGTGTTCAGGGCATCGAGTAAATCTGCCTGGACAGAGCGTGTTGCACAAATCGTTTCCGATGCGTAGCTGGTCCTTTGATTTGACTGCGGGATGCTGTGATGCCCTTCAAATTCAATGCATCGCGGCGGGATAAGTTTGCGAAGGCAAAGTACCGTGTGACGAACTGGGCCGAATACAACGAGGCGCTCCGCCAGCGTGGTGACGTAACGGTCTGGTTCAGCGAAGACGCGGTGTCTGGGTGGTGCGCAGTGCGCTCCGGCAAGCGCGGTGGTCAACAACGATATTCTGATCTGTCGATTGAGACCTGCTTGACCTTGCGCGCCGTGTTCGGCTTACCGCTTCGCCAAACGCAGGGCTTTGTCCGCAGTCTGCTGCGGCTCATGCAGACGGACCTCCCCGTGCCGGATTTTTCGACGCTTTGCCGGCGTGCGCCATCGCTTCAGATCGCGCCCGACACCCGGACAGCCAGTGGTCCGATCGCGCTGGTTGTGGACAGCACAGGGCTGCGTGTCCACGGTGGCCGCGAGTGGATGCGTGAGAAGCACGGGCTGCCGAAGGCCCGCAAGATATGGCGCAAACTGCATATCGGCTTCGATCTGGAGAGCGGCGAGCTTGTGGCGTCCTGCCTGACACCCCAGCAGGTCGGGGACACCGGCGCTCTGCCCGACCTTCTTGCTGAGGTGTCCGGTCCGGTGCGCCGTTTCATCGGTGACGGGGCTTATGATGGTGTACCAACCGCCGCGACCATCCGGCATGCGTTTGGCCCGGATGTCGAGCTGATTATTCCGCCGCCGAAGAACGCCGTTCCCGGAGATTGCCAGGCACGTAACGCCCATATCGACATGATAACCGAAACTGGCCGAATGGCATGGCAGAAGGCCACCGGTTATGGTCAGAGATCGCGCGGCGAGGCCCAGATCGGGCGATACAAACAGGTCATCGGACTGGAACTGCGCAGCCGCAACATGGAGACCCAGACAACCGAAGCCCGCATCGCTGTCAAAGCCCTCAACCGGGATTGCCAACTTGCAGTCGCACCTGAGGCTGTTTAGCGGGTCTCCATGAATATACCAGCTGAGATGCCACGCCTGAAGGGCTACCGTTTTCCCCGTGAAGTCGTCGCCTACGCCGTTTGGGCATACCCGCTGCCCTTCGCCGGTAGCGATATGTAAGGCAGATAGGCACTGGAGCCGGTGGGCTCCGGTGCCACTTTCCAAGTCCACGACAATTCTCAAATAGGTCAGTGAAACAACTCATGCCCTTTCGTAGGATTATGTGTTTACTGGGTGTCGGCTTGATGCTGATATTGTTGAAAAACAACGTGTTGCTGGCGCAGAGAGAGGCGTACCGAACTGAGCGCGAGTGCCTTTCTTGTCAGGCTTTGCTCGTTTGC
>NZ_JBQFZP010000042.1:2500-6316 GCF_056542305.1 Ruegeria sp. AD9 | reverse complement strand
CGACCTTCAGGTTATGAGCCTGACGAGCTACCGGGCTGCTCCATCCCGCGACACTTTTTATGACCTACCGCTTACGCTACTTGAGGTCTTTTTTGGTCTACCGCCTATTCGGTTGCTTGAGACCGGGTAGTGTTCTTATCATCGTGTTGAGAGAAGGGGGATTTTACTAGGTTTGGCGGTGACCTACTCTCCCGGGGCTTAAGCCCAAGTACCATTGGCGCGGCAGTGCTTAACTTCCGGGTTCGGGATGGGACCGGGTGTTTCACTTGCGCTATGACCACCAAACCGAGGAAAATCCCCACGTCGCTGTTTTTGCGGAGCAAAAAAGCGACGGGCAGGAGGCAGCGTATTCGCGAAGCGGATGCGCGTTCCTGCACGGTTGTTATGTCAATCAACAGTGTCGCTTGGCGCGACACAGCTATCCAACTCAAGGTGTGTATGTCTTTGATTTGTCTTTCCATTACTGGATCAAATCAAGCCTATCGGGCGATTAGTACCGGTCAACTGAACGCATTACTGCGCTTACATCTCCGGCCTATTGACGTGGTGGTCTTCCACGGCCCTCAGGGAGACCTTGTTTTGAGGGGGGCTTCCCGCTTAGATGCCTTCAGCGGTTATCCTGTCCGATCATAGCTACCCAGCACTGCCGTTGGCACGACAACTGGTCCACCAGTGGATCGTTCACCCCGGTCCTCTCGTACTAGGGGCAACTCCTCTCAAGTCTCCTACACCCACGGCAGATAGGGACCGAACTGTCTCACGACGTTCTAAACCCAGCTCACGTACCTCTTTAAACGGCGAACAGCCGTACCCTTGGGACCTGCTCCAGCCCCAGGATGAGATGAGCCGACATCGAGGTGCCAAACACTGCCGTCGATATGGACTCTTGGGCAGTATCAGCCTGTTATCCCCGGCGTACCTTTTATCCGTTGAGCGATGGCCCTTCCACTCGGGACCACCGGATCACTATGGCCGTCTTTCGACTCTGCTCGACTTGTCAGTCTTGCAGTCAGGCTGGCTTCTGCCATTGCACTCAACGAGCGATTTCCGACCGCTCTGAGCCAACCTTCGCGCGCCTCCGTTACGCTTTAGGAGGCGACCGCCCCAGTCAAACTACCCGCCACGCAGGGTCCCGGATCCGGATAACGGACCGCGGTTAGACATCAAGAGTGCGAAGGGTGGTATCTCAAGGGAGGCTCCACGGATACTTGCGTTTCCGCTTCAAAGCCTACCACCTATCCTGCACATCACAATCCTGATGCCAGTGCGAAGCTGTAGTAAAGGTGCACGGGGTCTTTCCGTCTAACCGCGGGAAGCCTGCATCTTGACAGGCAATTCAATTTCGCTGAGTCGATGTTGGAGACAGCGGGGAAGTCGTTACGCCATTCGTGCAGGTCGGAACTTACCCGACAAGGAATTTCGCTACCTTAGGACCGTTATAGTTACGGCCGCCGTTTACCTGGGCTTCAATTCAAGGCTCTCACCTCTCCTTTTAACCTTCAGGCACCGGGCAGGCGTCAGACCCTATACGTCGTCTTGCGACTTCGCAGAGCCCTGTGTTTTTAATAAACAGTCGCCACCCCCTGGTTTGTGCCCCCAGCCCCTAGTTGCCTAGGAACCGGGCCTCCTTCTCGCGAACTTACGGAGGTATTTTGCCGAGTTCCTTCAACATCGTTCTCTCAAGCGCCTTGGTATGCTCTACCAGTCCACCTGTGTCGGTTTAGGGTACGGTCTGATGGAGGGCTATTTCCAGGAACCACTCAGCAGCCCAATCAATCCGATAAGATTGAACTACACCTGTGATCCGTCACATCCTCCTGGCCTAGGAATATTAACCTAGTTCCCATCGCCTACGCCTTTCGGCCTCGGCTTAGGGGCCGGCTTACCCTGCTCAGATTAGCTTTAAGCAGGAACCCTTGGACTTTCGGCGAGAGTGTCTCTCACACTCTTTGTCGCTACTCATGTCATCATTCTCACTAGTGATCTCTCCACCGGATCCCTCACAGGCCGGCTTCATCGAAAAGACTCGATCCTCCAAGGTGCCCCGAAAGACACTAAAGAGGATAAGTCTTATGTCACACTACGCTCTGCTACCATGCCTTACGGCATCCTAAGCTTCGGCTCATGGCTTGAGCCCCGTTACATCTTCGCCGCAGGACAACTTATTTAGACCAGTGAGCTGTTACGCTATCTTTAAAGGATGGCTGCTTCTAAGCCAACCTCCTGGTTGTTTTGGTCGTCCCACCTGCTTTCCCACTTAGCCATGAATTGGGGGCCTTAGCTGTAGGTCAGGGTTGTTTCCCTCTCCACTACGGACGTTAGCATCCGCAGTGTGTCTGCCATCTAGTACTCCCGGGTATTCGGAGTTTGGTTAGGATCAGTAAGCCTGTGGGGCCCCATTACCCATCCAGTGCTCTACCCCCCGGGGTATTCGGATGACGCTCTACCTAAATAGATTTCGCAGAGAACCAGCTATCTCCGAGTTTGATTGGCCTTTCACCCCTAGGCACAGCTCATCCCGATCCTTTTCAACGGATGTGGGTTCGGTCCTCCAGTAAGTGTTACCTTACCTTCAACCTGGCCATGCCTAGATCACTCGGTTTCGGGTCTGATCCCACGAACTCATTCGCCCTATTAAGACTCGCTTTCGCTACGCCTACACCTAACGGCTTAAGCTTGCTCGTGAGACCAAGTCGATGACCCATTATACAAAAGGTACGCCGTCACCCCGCAAGGAGGCTCCGACTGATTGTAGGCGTTCGGTTTCAGGTACTGTTTCACTCCCCTCGTCGGGGTGCTTTTCACCTTTCCCTCACGGTACTGGTTCGCTATCGGTCAGCAAGGAGTACTTAGCCTTCGAAGGTGGTCCTCCGATCTTCAGACAGAATTTCACGTGTTCCGCCCTACTTAATACGTCCGATCATGCTTCATATACGGGACTGTCACCCTCTATGGTCCTGCTTCCCAACAGGTTCTATTCACACTCACGGCTCGGCTGGTCCCCGTTCGCTCGCCACTACTAGGGGAGTATCAATTGATTTCCTTTCCTCCGGGTACTTAGATGTTTCAGTTCCCCGGGTTTGCTCTTAAAACCCTATGTATTCAGGTCTTAAGTACCTGTTCATGCTCATTATTGATCAGCTGTGCCAACAATAACAAACATTCAGGTGGGTTGCCCCATTCAGAAATCCATGGATCAAAGCTTATTCTCAGCTCCCCATGGCTTATCGCAGAGTATCACGTCTTTCATCGCCTCTTGCTGCCAAGGCATTCACCAAACGCCCTTCTCGCGCTTGATTTGATCCAGAAAAAGAAAGACATAACATCTTGCGCTACCGCCTATTCGGCTACTTGAGCGCGTGAAGCCTTTCGACCTTTCGGCCTGCAGGCTTCGACTATGTCGATCGTGATCACCCAGCTGGTAACTAAAGGCGATCGTTCTTCTGAACCAAAAACATACATTTCCCGCCCCCGCCACTTGGACGAGGACAATTGAGCAACCCCATATGGTCTCCCAGCCGTGCAGCTGATCAACGCAGGTCGCTCGGGTTAGTATATTTGACTTGGACAACTCTGTTCGTTTCAGTCGCGATACGCATCCCGGGCCGGCTAGACCCAAACTGCGCCGCTTATCCCCATGTGTCCTACCGCCTATTCGGCTACTTGAGGACGAAGACAAGAACGACCGAGATCAATGCCACACTCGGCACGATCAAACAGTGTTGATTGATTTCTCTCTATACGATGTAAAAGACGAACAGCTTACGCTGTTCTGCCGTCCAATCGGACGGTTAAGAACCCGAAGGTGCTTAACGA
>NZ_JBQFZP010000041.1:0-6327 GCF_056542305.1 Ruegeria sp. AD9 | reverse complement strand
GAGTTGTTTGACAGGTTCGCCATTCTTGCGCGGCGTTAAACTCACATTTGAGCATTCGCATCTTGACAGATTAATATGCCAAGAAAAATCGATTATACCTTCAATGTCATAAGCCTGACCTATGGATAAACTTACTTATGAGATTCGGAATGATCAGACGAAGCTTCGTGTGGGAAGCTAGCCAGAATAGCGAACAGACGGGGAAAACCTAACGGTTCCTTTCCTTCAGTAAAAACGCCCCAGTTCCCTGATCCTTTGCGGATAATCATCTGGAAAACGCCAGATGATCTCTCCGGGTGCGCGCACCAGACCGCGCGCGGCGGGGTCTTTGTTGGTCAGCAATGATAGGAAAAGATCGCTGCTGGCCCATGGTGAAGACCGGAAATACCAATGTCCGTTGCCATTGCCCGCCTCTTCGGCATCCGTCACGTCGATGACATGCAGCCTTGGGGTCCGGGCCAATTCCGCTTGCACCGCAGGTACTGCTTCGCCGGGGGGCGAGGTCTCTCCGACGCGCTTGCGGCCAAAGACGAGCCTAGACATCGCCAGGGCGGAATCCGTTTGCGACTGATAGATCGTCAGGTCCGTAACCGCATCGAGTAGACCGTCCTCGATAGCATGAATGAAATAAGCACGGTCTAGATCGCTGCCGATCAGGATGAGTTTGCCCAACCGCGCGTTTCCCTCGGCCCCCAACGCGATTTGATAGGCGGCGTCAAAGGCCAGCCTTGTCCCGGCGCTGTAGCCGATCAGGTGGATGCGACGGGCATTGGTATGGGTCGAGAGAAAGGCAATCAACTCGCGCAGATAACGTCGCGAGGCCAGCGCCGATTCCTGATCACGGAAATAGGCCAGCGTATTTGGGGTTGCTGTCCAGTTGTAACTGATGAAAGCGCCCTGATAGCCCAGAAAATGCCGCAACTGGCTTGAGACTAGGGTGGAATAGTCGAAGTCCACATTATAGCCGTGGATGTAGATGAAAATGTCCTTGTTGGCCGATTGCGCCAACTGCGCATTAATTTGTGACGCAAAACGGCGACCGGCGGCTTCAACTTCGACACGGCTGGGTGGGGTATCCATGTATTTGATTGCGCTGAACGGCAAGATGCCGGTCTCGGCCACGCCCACCACACGCAGCCTATAGTCCTGATCCCGCGCCGCGGCGAGTGTTATGCGCCGTGCATTTTCCCAGCTTTCAAGCGGCGGGTCCGACGCAACCTGCGCGACACCCGCCCGCAGCACTTGCCCCCGTGCGTTATTGTAGCTTTTCTGTGGGTCGTCCAGTCCTGCGGGCTGGCGGTCTGTTGCGTAAAACAGTCGCGCCCGCGACTCGAAATTGCCCTCGGTCACATCCTCGAATGGATCAAGCGTGCCATCAGCAAAGACCGTTGGCGAAGGCATAATGTCAATTTCATTGTAGGTTTTCGCTGCACACCCAGTCAGGGCGACACAGATCAATAGCCACCAAAACCTACGCATCAGACCCTTAACGCTCCGTCATATTCCGGCCGCTTTGTGAATTTGCGGCACAAGATTTCACACATTTCTTTTGCAAATAGTCCGACATTGGCAATCGTTTATTGCCACGCGCGACCATAAGTATCAGCCGCAAATTGGGTGCGGTTTCGATGCCCGGCGCCCGCACCGGGCACGACCTCGATGGGTCTAGTCTGCCAAAACCGAGTCAGATCCTGCGCGTTGCTGGGTTCGATAGAGAGAGGGCGAAACGCCTGTCCAGCGGTTGAAGGCGCGTCGGAAGCTGCGGGGATCTTTATAGCCAAGCGTACTGGCGATCTGGTCAATAGACCTGTCGGTCTGGGTCAGCAAATGCTGTGCCTTGCTTTTTGCAAAGCGGGTTTGGACGGCGTTGAAGGACGTGCCTTCCTGACGCAGCGCGCGCTGCAGGGTTCGCGGCCCTATTGCAAGATGGCTTGCCACGGTATCCTCTGACATATCCGCGTTTGCGACAGTGATCTGCAATATCTGTTCCACTGCATCCCCAATGGTCTGCACAGGATTAACGCCCATCAACGCCGCCAGATCATCAAGATCAATGTTCGCGTCCAGACTGCGGGGCGAAGGGTTGCGCGTTTGCAAATCGCCCAGTCGGATGGCAATACCGGGCGGGCTGTCCCGAAGACGCACGGGGGCCCCAATCATCTCTTCGATCTGCGGGACATCGACTCGCGCCTCATGTGGCAGTTCAATCCAGTCCGGGTGCCAGCCTTCGCCCAGAAAGTGGCGGATAACGGTAGCGAGGACAAACACCGAGCCTTCGTCCAGATGTTTGTGACCCATGACCGTCAGCCCGACTGCACTGCGCCCGACCACGACATGGGTCTCGGTCTGACGAAATACGATCTCTGAACCTGGGTGTATCAGCAAGAACGCCCGTGCCCCGCGCGCCAGCGCGGTAGCCAGATCAGGCGCGCTCAGCACAAAATTTGAATACGCGCCGTAACGCGCGTAATCGAATTTGCGGCCAATCCGGGCACCAAGAAGCCTGTCGCCCATCGCACGGGCCACCGTTTCAACCAGAATGCCCTCTGATGCGTAGGGTGCAAAACCCGCTTTCAGCGATAGAACAGAACGGTCCAGGCCGACCGCTTGAAGGGCGTCCGCAACGGTGCTCGCTCCGGCGAAATCTTCAAGCAGTTCCACGACATGGGCCAACTCGCGAATTGTAACCATGTTTCGACGCATTGGGTTAGTTTGTCGGGAATTGTCCGGTGACACAATCCGTCAAGGCGCTGCACAATCGCCCTGCGACAACGGGTTACACCGCCGTTCCCTCAACCCGTCATCACCGACGAAACCTGTGATTTCTTAAGGGACATGTTCGTGAGTAAGTCTTTCCCCCTCTCTCTCAGTCAGTCGCTGACGTTGCTGGCCACGATCTGGGCTCAGGCGGCGTATGCGCAGGATATGGACACAACCGTCGACAGTTTAACTGACAGCCGCGAGATCCCGGTTACCATCGACAATTTCACCCGCGCCGCGACTGATCTTGAGCTGGGCAAATATGTGTCACTGGCCGGAGGAGTGAACAGGTTCTTTCACTTTCGCGAACCGACCCCGGTGGATGATCAACCAACTATCCGGATGAACCGCGACACGCTGTACAGCACCGCTGTTATCGACATCAGCGAAGGCGCAACCCTGACGCTGCCAAATGCAGATGGCCGCTATATGACCGCAATGGTTCTCAATCAGGATCATTACATCGAAGAGGTGTTTCACGGTGGTGGCACCTATGCGCTGGATGTCGAGACTTTTGGCACGCCCTATGTTGTCGTCTTCATGCGCGTGTTGGTCGATGCCGCCGATCCTTCGGATGTGGCCACCGTCAACGCGTTGCAGGACCAGATGCTGGTCGAGGCCGGGTCGGCCCGTCCGTTCATCCTTCCCAATTATGACGAAGCCAGTTTTGAGGGGCTGTTACAGAGCATTCTGGCCCTCGGCCCCTATGTGCCGGACAGTTCCCATATGTTCGGCGCGCGTGATCAGGTTCAGGCGGTCCGGCATCTGATCGGCACCGCTGGCGGTTGGGGTGGGTTGCCCGAGCATGAGGCCTATTACGTCAGTGTAGAACCAAATCTGCCAGTGGCCGAGTATCGCATCGATGTTCCCGCCGAGGTGCCGGTCGGGGCGTTCTGGTCTGTCAGCCTTTATAACGCCAGGGGCTTTTTCCAGCCCAACGCGCAAGGTGCCTATAACGTCAATTCAGTGACAGGTGCGCGCAATGGTGATGGATCAATGACCATTCACCTGAGCGGGTGTATGGATGGGCGGGTCAACTGCCTGCCGATCATGGAGGGCTGGAACTATACCGTGCGGATGTATCAGCCCGGGCCCGAGGTTCTCGATGGGACGTGGAGCTTCCCCCCAGTTCGCCTTTTGAATTAACGGAAAGGATTTCTCATGCGACGTCTTCTTTTTGCCCTTGCGCTGTGTGTGCCCTCGATTGCCGCGTCAGAGGAGGTGCGCATCCACAACCTTGTGCGGGCGGAATCTGACACGATGATCCGGGCAAATCTTGCCGCCAATGGGGTGGGCGTGGGCGAAATCGTTCACGAGCGTACGCTGGTTTCGGCGGATGCTCCGCAGCCGATCATCCGCGCAAATCAGGACACGCTTTATTCCGCCGTGATCCTCGACCTGTCCCAGCCGGTCCAGATCACTTTGCCCGACGGCGATGGCCGTTTTCAGTCGATGCTGGCTATCAGCCAGGATCACTATGCCTTTGTCGAGGCGACGCCGGGCACCTATGACCTGACCGAGGACAATGTCGGCACGCGCTTTGCCTTTGTCCTGTTCCGTACATTCGCCGATGCCACGGATGCCGAAGATCTGGCCAGAGCGCATGCGGCGCAGGACGGGATCGAGCTCAGCGGCGGTGGCAACGGCCCGTTCGAAGCGCCGGACTGGGATATGGAAAGCCTGGCCGAGGCGCGCAAGGCGGTGAACGATCTGGCAAGCGCGGTCGGCTTTGATGCGGCCAATGCCTTTGGCCGCAAGGACGAGGTCGACCCGATCGATCACCTAGTCGGCGCCATCGCTGGTTGGGCAGGGCAACCGGCGACCACAGCCTCGGCCGTGATCGCCAGTGTCGATGCAAATGATGGCGAGACGCCCCATGCAATCACGGTCAACGACGTCCCGGTCGACGCGTTTTGGTCGATCACCGTTTACAATGCCGACGGCTATCTTGAGCCGAACGAGCTTGACCGCAACAGTTACAACAACGTTTCTGCCAAGCCCAACGAGGACGGGTCATACACTATCCACTTCGGTGCATGTGACGATGGCCGGATTAACTGTATCCCGACCCCGCCAAACTGGAATTACACCGTCCGCCTGTACCAGCCGCGCGCCGAAATTCTGGATGGAAGCTGGACCTTTCCATCGGCTGAACGGATCAACTGAACCGATAAGGAGACCGAGATATGCAGTTTTCGACAAAGTCACAGGCCACCGCACTCGCCCTGCTGATGGCCGCAATCCTGGCCTTGCCGCTGCCAGCCGAGGCCCAGTCGCAACGAACGAAGAACACGGTTGGCGGTGCTGTCGTGGGGGCTGGGGTGGGGTACCTCGTATCCGGCAGTGACGGCGCAAAAGCCGGAGCCGTCGTCGGTGCCATCGCAGGCTATCGTAAAAAGCGCTAAGGCCACGCTGCACGTGCCGCACACTGTTGAAGAAATGAGGTAGATCACATGAAACGAGTTTCCCTTACGGCTATTTTCGGGATGTGCATTGCAGCGCTGGCGAGCACTGCCTCTGCCGATGCGGAGATGGACGAAATCATCGCCGCAGCTGCACCGTTCATGCATCTTAGCTGCGCCAGTGTTCTTGCAGAGCACGAGGATGACCCCGATCAGGTAAGCCAGATCGTGCGTCTCATGGCGATGGTGTCGCTCTACAACCGTCAGATCGATGTCGTGGCCACCGTCCCGGAAGAATATCTGGGCGACCTCAAGACCGAGTTCGTCGAAGAGCTTGAAGACGCCTGCGACAACGATGGTGGCAGGTTGCTGGCCGGGGCAGTGGACGATGCTGTGAGGGAAACCTTTGAAGAGTTCGAATAATCCGCTGCATTAACAATCGGCCGCCGATTGCGGCGGCCGGCTTCTTGATAGGTCTATTGCAAAATGAAATGGTGCACGGGCGCAAAGGACCATGCCAAACCCGCTGTACAATGGGTGAGATGCACATCAAGGTGAAGGGCATTTGTGACAAAGCACGATTGCCTCCAGCCGTGAAGAGATTCGTAACGCAGCTGTGACGCTCTTGGCAGTCCAGCTTCAACCGCGCTATCCTGTGTTTCAGAAGAAAGCTTGCTTGTTGTTTTCTCACCCTGGCCTCGCCCAACTCAGGGGTCGAAGCCTCTGGGAAACATGGCGCGATTCAGTGGGATTTCGATTGGGTGAAACTCATTCAGGGCATTACCTTTGTCCCAAAGTAGAAGCAGCTCGCAATTGTGTGGCTTTTTGTTGGTTTTTCTTGACCAGCTAATCAATTTGATACATTTTTCACGACAAAGACCTAAATGGAGCACAAATTAACACGAATTTAGACCGTTTTGTTTGTTCACCGCGATCCTTGGGAAAGAGGTTTCACTTCGGTCCAAGGATGGTTTCAAAGCGGCGGCAATGCTAAACTGGAATTCCTGTGCGGGCTGGTTTTGGCAACCTGATATGGAAAGGTATCGCCCCGACACTTCGCATGTGAACAGCGCATCTTGAGGGTCCAAATCTTTCGAACCACCGGGCACCGGATGCAAATGACCCAAAGCGCCTCGCAAATGAAGGCGCCCAAAAACGAAGATCA
>NZ_JBQFZP010000040.1:0-7030 GCF_056542305.1 Ruegeria sp. AD9 | reverse complement strand
ACACGGTCACCTATACGCCGAACGTGGGCTATACGGGGTCCGACAGTTTCACCTACACGATCAGCGACGGCACCGACACCACCACCGCGACGGCGAATGTGAATGTCGGCAGCCCAATCTCTGTTTGGTACGGAAACACGCAGAGCTTTGGGTCGCTTGGTGAGACGCAGACCTGGGTTAACGTGCTTGGAAATGTTGATACCACCAATATCGCGTCACTGAGTTATACGCTGAACGGCGGCTCCGAAAGAACGCTTGAATTGGGGCCGGACACCCGGCGCCTTCAGGAGAACGGTGATTTCAATGTTGATATCGCCTTTGATGACCTTGACGGGACAGCCACTGACGATGTGGTGACAATTATCGCGCGTTACAATGATGGGTCTGTTTACACTCAGGAGGTCACTCTCGAGTATGAAAGCGGCAATACCTGGGATGCGAATTATTCGATCGACTGGAGTTCAGTTACGAATATTCAGGATGTCGTGCAGGTTGTAGACGGTAAATGGGCCGTTACGAATGATGGTCTTCGGCTCGAGGAAACCGGATACGATCGATTTGTTCTTCTGGGCGACAACAGCTGGGACTACTATCAAGTCGACCTCTCGTTCACCGGGCATGATCTTTATTCAGAGGATCCCCGGGGGCGTGATGGCGGTGTGTTCGGATTTGGTGTTTGGTGGGAGGGGCATACGGATGATCCGCTGCCCAACTGGCAGCCAAAGGCCGGATACAATCCATCGGAATGGCTTTTATACTACAATGATGACCCGACGGGGCGTTTCCGCTTTTTCACCGATGGCGGCCATTATCCGACCAAATTCGAAGAGGGAACCGAGTACAACGTTTCCATTCGTGTGGAGCAAGCGAACGTCCTTGACCGGCTGTATAGCGTGAAAGTGTGGGAGGTCGGCACAACGGAACCCACAGACTGGCTGTTCCAGCGCGTTATAGAAGCGGATGAGCCGATAACCAGCAGTTTCGCGCTGCTCAGCCATTATTACGACGTGACCTTCCATGATATCAACGTCACCGAGATCACCGGCAGCGACATCGTGAAGGGAACAGACGGTGCCGATCTGCTTTCAGCGGTTGATGCGGGATCGGGAACTCCGGGGCGCGGAGAGCTTGATATTTTTGAAAGTGATGCCGGCGCGGATGTCTTCATCTTTGGCGACGCGACCAGCGCTTACTATGATGATGGTACGACCAGCGCGGGCCTCGATGATTATGGATACGCCTTTGATTTCCAGGCAAGTGAGGATCAGGTGCAGCTACACGGTTCTGCCGCGGAGTACAGCCTGTCCGAAAACGTATCCGGATTACCCAATGGCACCGCGATCTGGAAGTTGGGCGCATCGGGAGAAGAGGATGAACTTGTTGGTGTTCTGGCGAACACTTATGGCCTTTCGCTTAACGACAACGTCTTTGTCTTCGTCGATATGATAGCCTGATTTATTGCGGTCGCTGTTAGGCCGGTGGCCGTTCGGGACAAGTTCTGTTTCAAGCTTCCAAAAGAGGAGGTTTGCGTAGGCCCGAGGAGTTTTGTTTTACTGCCTGCGAGTGTCATGCGAAGCATGATCCACGAGGGGGGCGCAGGAATACAACGATCGCAGGCTTTGATTGTGAAGCTGAGTCGGGAACTGGGCATCAATTCCAAAACTGTCGCCACAAGTAGGCGCAGGCGACGGACGGTCGAGGATCACAGGGCCGGCCCGAAAAGAGCCGCGTCCGACCGTTCCCGGCGAAGAAAAGGAAGCCAATATCAATCACCTTTCGAAGGCGCATCTTGCTACCGTTGGACGACGGCCCCTACGCGCGCGTTTGAAAATGCCGCCGGTCCCCACCCCTTACAAATACATCTGCAAAATCCGGACATCTGAGCCAGATCGTTTCACCTATATCCGATTCAGAAGATGCCGGGACTGAACACTTGGTGTATTGGTCAACCGAGGGCTCTCCATAAAATTGTAGCACCTTTGGAGTTGTCAATCATAAGAATTGTGTTTGCTTTCGCCGAAAATGCCTCTTTCAAATAATTGTGAATGACATCTCCTTGAAGTGGTCATTGAAGGGTTTTTTGAATGTCCTTTTTCCCGGCAACCCGGTTTCTTGGCTTTCAATTTCGAGTTCGACCTGATAACTTAATGTGTAATTAACAATGAGCACTACCAATTCGATGGTAATGTTTGATAGGGGTGAGCGTTTTTCGAGTTCCTCATAGTTTTTTGTGAGGTGGGTGTAGTTGGCTTCGAGTGAATTTTGGAGCCGTGTGTATTGAGAGTACGTGGTACTGGGGGAGTTTATGAAAGATTCACCAACCGGTTTCCTGGAAGGCGCATCGCCAGACGGGGGTTGTAGGCTATCTTCATCTACAAGCAACTGGGCGCAGAGCAAAAAGACGTTCCTCGCGTCGAAGCGTGTTTTTGATGTGGTTATGTGCCTTTTGGCGCTGCCCATGTTTCTGGTGATCTGCGGATTGCTGATTGTCTTGAATCCCATTTGGAATAAGGGGCCTTTGTTCTTTTCACAGCGGCGCACCGGCAAAGACGGCGAAGAATTTGTCATGTTCAAATTCAGATCGATGACCGCAGTTGAATCTGTCAAGCGCGGCCCCGACGATCCGCTTGAACAGCACCGCATTACAAAGCTTGGCTATTGGATCCGGCGCACGAAGGTGGACGAAATCCCGCAACTTCTGAATGTTCTTAATGGTGACATGAGCATTGTGGGACCGCGTCCTGAACTGGTCGAATTCAAGAGTGTGTATCAAGCTGAGATTCCGTATTACTCGGCGCGTTGGGCGGTAAAACCCGGATTGACCGGATACGCACAAATCACTCAGGGATATACGGAAAGTATCGAAATGGTGCGCCGGAAATCTGAGCTTGATGCCCACTATATTCGCAACATGAGCTGGAAGCTTGATTTGCGCGTAATCGCCAAAACATTCACGGTCATTTGTGTGCCGCACGCGGATTCCTAATAGACATAAGGCACCCCCTCTTGTTTAGTTGGTAGGCAGAGTGGGGGTGCCTCTTGGGATTAGGAATAAATATTTAATGAAGATGAACAGCAGTTTGCGTTGGTTGTTTTCGACACCTGCGGTTTTTGGTGCACTTCTCAGCGTATTGCCCGGTGTCACTTTACCAAACTCAGGAGACTCAGGGCGGTTGTTCTACTCCAGCAATCTAAACTGGAAGCCCGGTCAGGATGTGACCGCGCAATTTTCCCAGTTCGTGGCCAAGGTGGCGCGACCCGGTGACACGCTGGTTCTCGACCAGATGTACGGTCTGAGTGCCGGGGCGCAAATCCAGTTGCCTGACTATTTCACACTCACGGCAGAGAACGGTGGTGGTTTTGACATGCAAGACACTGCCTCCAGCAACCGCGCCATGATCTTCATGGGCGACGGGGGAACTCTAAACAATGTCACGATCATCGCCAGCGGGGCGCCGAGAACCACTTATAAGGGTCTCAACGCTGTGCGTGGGGTTGATTTTGACCCGGCACGGGCGGTGGGTATTCATGACGTAAATAACGTGACGCTCACCAACAACACATTTTCAGGAAACATCGGCCAGTTCGTGAATGTTCACAATAGCAACAATCTGGTTGTCCAGGAGACGCATTTTGTCGGTGCCCGCACCCATTTGCTTCTTGGTGGGAATGTCGCCGATGCCTTGATTTACCGCAGTTTTTTCGAAGAAGCCCTTGGCGACGGAATAAAGACGATCGATGGCAATATTGTTCGTCCAAGAGTGATTGAGAGTATTTTTAAGGAGAATAACCGGGATGGAATCGACACGACGGGCGGGTTCAGGGATGCGCTGGTCAAGGATTCCGGATTCTACGGCAACGCGAGTGCAATGGATATTAAGACCTTAGTCCACGATAGCAACGATCTGGGCCGCCCGGACGTAAACAGCGATATTCGTGTGGAAGGGGCACATATCACTGGGTCCGGCAATGCAATTGTCACAACTTTCAGAGATTTCACAGGTCAGGTGACGGCTGAAGTTGCCGATGATTTCATTCCAAACGGTATCGTCGTTGTTGATTCAACGTTCGAGGATGTGGGCACTGCATTTCTGGTCAAGGACGGCTACGACATAAACTGGTCCGATGTAACGTTTAATAATGTTAGAACCGAAGTGCGTATTCTTAACAAAAATGCGCCGACCGACTGGCACCGTTTGAACGATAACACGCAAAATATAGGTGCCAGTTTCGTGACCAAAACGAGGCTGGATTTGCGTGTAGATCAGGCCTGGCAACAGGAGCCGGATACAGATCTTCAATGACGATAGAACCCGGGTACCCGGGCAGGAGTCTGTCTTTTTGGGGCGCTGGGACTCGAAGAACTATTCTGAAGTGCAATCTGTGGTCACCTGGCACAAGGTTGGGTGCGGGCAAAAACAGAGCACACAACTAGCGAAAATGCAAAATGTCTGAAAACACCTCTCCGAAAGTTAGTATTGGGTTGCCGGTTTATAACGGCGCGAAATACGTGAGAGACGCGATTGAATCCGTTTTGGCTCAGGATTTCGAGGATTTTGAACTTATCATCTCCGACAATGCCTCGGGGGACGAGACGCAGGAAATCTGCAAGTCATTTGCGAGCGCGGATTCCCGAATAAAATATGTGCGCCACCCCAAGAACATAGGCGCGGCAAAGAACTACAACTACACGTTTCTGGCGTCATCGGGTGAGTATTTTCACTGGCTGGCCCATGACGATCTTATCGGTCCGCGATTTTTGTCACGGTGTCTTGATGCGTACAAAGCTCGCGTTGATGATCCCGCGATTGTCTTTCCGTCCTTTGAGTTCATTGACGAAGACAATAACGTTCTCGAACGGCCCAAAAGGGTGGTGGAGACGACTGCGGGTAAAGCCTCACGCCGCCTGATTGAAACATTGGATTCCTACGGAGCGATGATAGAAGTTTACGGCTTGTTTCGCCGGGAATCGCTTTCGAAAACGCGGTTGATCGGCAGCTATGTCAGTTCTGATCTGTTCTTTCTGGCGGAATGCGCACTGGTCGGGCCAATCGTTCGAATAGATTGTGAACCCCAGTTTTTTCGCCGTATGCATGACACAAGCTCCAGGCGGGCAAACACGACCAACGAAGCGGTCTTGCAGTGGTTTGATCCTGAGGCAAAGACCAGCCGCCCGGCCGGACAAAAAAAGTCCAGAAGTTACAACTACTTTTTAAAAAGCGGAGTTGCCGAATACACCAAGGCTGTGCTTTTGGTCAAAGATATTCCTTTTTCGCAACGTCTCGGGGCGCTACTCACGCTAATGAACCGTCGGGTCCGTACCAAACTTCGCAGGTTGATAAAGAATCGACCGCGAGGAGCTGGATCAGGCACCTGACTTGGTGGCGGCAGTGTGTGTTCAACACGACCATCGGCGGGAACTGTACCTGCGTTGAGGGATTTCAAAGCCGGTATCTCGCCGTTAGAATCGGAAACAATACCATGAGAATATGGAAACAGTTGAGCTGCTTTGCGCGGTTCGGACGCAGATTGCACTTGAAATGATTCTAGGTTTTACAAACAGGCCGGAGACGCGCTAAACTATTGTTTCAACAATAACCCTTGTGGGGACCAGCCATGTTTAAGGTTCTATTAGGATTTGTTACCGCGCTGCTGTTTGTTGCCTCAGCTCAGGCACAGGGAACTTACCGGATCAAGTCAGGCGATTCTTTGAATGTCGAAGTTCTTGAGGACCCAACCCTCAATCGGAATACTCTTGTACTGCCGGATGGGTCTATCAACTTTCCTCTGGCTGGCAGCGTTGCCGCCGGTGGGCGCACGGTTGATCAGGTTCGAAAAGATTTGACTCAGGCCCTGAGCCCAAGTTTTGCATCTCTTCCTACCGTGTTTGTCTCGGTA
The DNA here is from genome assembly GCF_056542305.1 of Ruegeria sp. AD9. NCBI lineage: Bacteria > Pseudomonadati > Pseudomonadota > Alphaproteobacteria > Rhodobacterales > Roseobacteraceae > Ruegeria > Ruegeria sp. AD9. The sequence continues at coordinate 1,132 of NZ_JBQFZP010000040.1, read as the reverse complement.
GGGGCTGTCGGAATTTCGCCTGCGGCGACATTCTCGGCTCCGGCGACCAAGAATATCTACGTCATCGGTGAAATCGCGACACCGGGAAAGTTGGTAACGACCAAAAACACTACTATTCTGCAAGCCATAGCTGAAGCGGGTGGGTTGACCCGTTTTGCAGCGGACAAACGCATTCAACTTCGCCGGGGAGGCGACACGTTTATCTACAACTACCGCACAAACAGCGGAGGTCTGTCGGGTAACACTGTTCTGGCTCCTGGTGATGTGATTGTTGTGCCGCAGCGCCGTCTGTTTGAGTAAGAGTCCTATCGGCGGACCTCCATAAGTCTGCTTTTGGTACCAGAAGTTGAGACAGGCTGATGAGGCGCTGCGCAATCGTTTGCGCGAACTGGCCAGCGAACATCGTCGGTTTGAATGTTGCCGTTTAGGCATCTTGCTGGCCAGAAGAGGGTTCGGCTCCACGAACCAACCGCTTCAACCCATCGCCAGGCAAAAGCTGCCGCCTTCGATCACCAGAACGATTGCGACACTAAAGAGTCTGGCTGGAAACCTGAATCATTGTCTTCCCTCTTTGTTTGGTTTGTGATTCATCCTGCTTGGGAGGACGGATCATGTCAGCAGCTTTGCCGGAAGACCTTCGAGCGCGGTTTCAGACCTACATTGAGGAAGGGTTAAGCGGGCGCTCGGCTGCCGCCCGTCTGAGACTTTCCCCGGCGACAGGTGTACGCTGGTTGCGCCGGATCAAAGAGACCGGAACAGCAGCTGCATCTGTACAGGGTCGTCCCAGAGGCCATGGCAAGCTTGCCCCACATCAGGGCTTTCTGGAAGAACTGGTGGCACAGGACGGAGACATCACTCTGCCTGAGCTTGCAGGTGCGTTGGAAGCGGCCACCGGTGTCGCGGCCCATTCGGCCTCTATCGGGCGCTTCCTGCGCAAGCTCGGGTACACATACAAAAAAAGTCACTGGTGGCCACCGAACGGTTGCGTGCCCGTGTGAAGCACCTGCGCCGAGATTGGTTCCAACACCGGATGCCTGCCATTGTTAGTGGCAGACGTATTCTCCCCGAAAGTGGCAATTGAAAATTCCCCACCCGTGAGCGGCAGGGCCAATTCCAAACTTCAAGTATTTGG
>NZ_JBQFZP010000039.1:0-7065 GCF_056542305.1 Ruegeria sp. AD9 | reverse complement strand
ATCAGAACGCGGCGTAGATTGAAACTACGGCGAGCCTGATCCTCCTAAGCCAATCAAACGCTCGTGTTCCAAATCATTCGATGACGGACATTCGTTATCCTGAGTGCCCATGTTTTTTCCAATCCGCTAATTAAAAATGTTTCTTCACTCACCGTCAGAATATGTCAGGTGCGGTGGAATGATCTTACAAATGAACCGATCTGTAAGAAAAGGATCTGTTCTATGACGCTTCCCGAGGTGCAATCACCTTGGTCGCAGCATCGAATGAGGGCGACTATTCATCTGAAACCTTCTGGAAAAGCATCTCGGGTCTGAACAGGCGTCGCGACGCTTATGCGTCAGGCGCGGTTTCTCCCGTTGCACTGGAGCAGGACGCTATGACCAGCGTCAAAGTGCCAAAAGCAGCCTAGTGCACGTGCAGATACCAGATTTCTTGGCAATGTCCGGTCAGGGCTCGTCTGCCCAAGATCCTTTAAGGCGTGAAGGTCCGCTTTCAGGAATCGGCCTTGAGTTTGCAAAGTCCGGATTCTGCGCAAACCCCATCTATGCGACATGTCAGTCAGCGGCTGTCTTGTCACCGCAAACTGACAGGAGCCATGTCAGAAACCGCCGAGGTGATAGCCGAAACGTTGGCATTCAGAGCCTTCAATATGACAATCGTTTCTACGATGTCTAACCGGCGTTCTGCCAATTCATATTTTCCAACATAAGATGGAGGCTTGCCCAGCAACTTCGCTAAACCAGCCTGCGATAGGCCAGCTACCTGCCTGAGCCTGATAAGTTCACTCAGCAGAAACTGATAAGCCTCTGATCTTACGGCACCCGCCACTGCTCATGACCTTTAACGTGTGGACACAAGCAGCTACCCCTGTTATGGGATTAACCCCAAATTGGGGGTATTGCGCGGCTACCCCGCTGCAACTTCATGCAGAACTGGGATGGAGAGGAGATTCATACATGCAGATTTCAGTTCAGAAACGGCAACCTCCCGTTGACCGTTCAGCTTTGTATGGTGATTACGCCGGAGATATTCTGAGCACCCCTTACGGTGAGGAACTGCTACGTGATCGAGCGGCATATATGTTCATCACCGGCCACTTTCCTTCGCATCTGCGACCGAAGACAAATGGTTTTCTTCGGCAGATCAGCCACATGTATCGCCGACCTACAAGCCTTGATGGTCGCTTCGGGCATCGTAAACTCAAGGATGATGCGATCCGTGTACTCAGGCTCAATGAGCATGACATGGTGAAAGCCGTTCGGGCAAAGATTCGGGATGGTTACTTCATCCAAAAAAGCCGAGGACTTGGCACCCGGAATGGTTTCACAAAGGTCTTTATGTTTGCGGTGGAAGATGGGGCCGCGGTTGATCCGATCACGGTAACCTTACAGGGCGCGATAAAGTCGGGCTGGAATTAAACCGGTTTTCACCGGTAACGCGTCAGGCTGGTTTTGAATATGTTACGAGAGTGTTAGCGCACGGGTGGGGAATTTCTATAAATGCCCAACGCAGGTAAACTGCGGCCACTTTTAACCCACCAGCCCTAGTTGCTGGGCCGCAATCATTGGGATTGAACAGGGCGGCTCTTCGTCCTCGACGCACTCGATGGCAATGATCCTGACCTCTTTTGAGGTCAGTGTTTTGCTATGTGGAGTGCTCTCCCAAGCCAAACATCACGATCATTGCCTCGTGCGGTTCTTTCAGAAGGACCACTGCTTTGGCGTGCTCGTCTACCAATCCCAAGGGCAATCTGCCCGAAGTCGCCTTTCCCAAATCCCTCATCGACTTAGTACACCTGCTGGCCCGCGAGGCTGCGCAGTCGGATTTTGCCGAGCGTTGCAACGGTTGCAACGCGGAGGTGGATCATGGTTGATCTGCCGATTTCAGAGGATGCCGCTTATCTCAGCGTACGCGATGTCGCCGCGTTGTTTCGCATCAGCACCAAGACCGTTCACCGCTGGATCAAATCCGGCAAACTACCTGCAACTCGATTGGGCCGCGATTGGCGCGTCGCTCGTAGCGACCTGCGCGCCTTGGCCAAGCAACGTGGCAATCAGGCTGCGGCACATGTTCTCTAACATATTCACAATATTTGTCTTTTTCAGCGTTCGGGAAAACGGGGACACGAACTTTGGATTTAAATTCACGCCCTTGGTTTCCCGAATGTCCGCAAGAGGGCCGCCATGGGTCTGCCTGTCCTCCAATGTCCCCCTTTGTCCTTATCTCAAAACCGAAGAGGTTTATCGTGGTAGATCACCAAGACATCCAACCCCCAGCGACTTTGGCCGAAGTGTTAGACGCGCTAAAGGCCAACCCAGACCCTGACAAGAAGCGTCAGCAGTCCAAGCTATCCGCGATCTCACGCATCAGCGCATACTTGAACCGACCGCCGTCGGACATCCCGACAGACATCCCGCAGCTACGCAAGCTACTGGCATCGTTGCATCCCGCAGCCTGTGGTGTGAAGCCTAAAACCCTCAGCACCACCATAAGCGATTTGGCAAGCGCGTTGCGGGTGGTCGGCGTCTTGCAAGACGTGGAAGCCAAGTCTGCCTCGACACCGGAGTGGGACACATTTCTCAAGGCCGTAAAGTCCAGCCATCAGGTTTGGGGCTTGATACGTTTTGCACGTTATTGCAGTGCCCGGTCGATCCAACCGGCAGAGGTCAACAGCGAAGTGGTTCAGGCATTTCAGGCAGCCCTCGACGCTGTGTTGCTGAAGAACGAGCCCATCAATCATGTCCGGTCAATGATCGACACGTGGAACCATGTGATCGGCAGATACGATCTCAATCTTCCTCGGTTGTCGCGTCTGCCGTCTGATCGGTACGTGGCCCGCCCGCTGACGGATTACCCGGAAAGCCTGCAAGCAGAGATCAAGGCCTATATCGACCGTTTGGCGCAACGCGATATCTTCAGCGATGACGGGCCTGACAAACCGCTGCGCGAGACCAGCCTGCGCAATACCCAAGCGCATCTGCGTCAAATGCTGGACACATTGGTCACTACTGGTCGCAAACCGGAAGACTTCACCAGCCTTTCTGTATTGGTCACACCAGACAATCTCAAAACTGCCTTCCGGGCGATGATGGACCGACATGGGAGCAATTGTTTGCCGTCCGGGCTGAGCAATATAGCTGCAACCTGTATCGCCATTGCACGGCACCACCTGAACGCGCCGGAAGACGTCATCAAGGCACTCAAAGCCATTCACAAACGGGTCGCTACAACCCCGCGCGGTATGAGCAACAAAAACGCAGAACGCCTCGCGCAGTTCAACGATTGGGAGAACGTGGCCCTGTTGCTAAGTCTGCCAGATACACTGATGTCACGTGCGAATGACAGTCCGACCCGGCGCGACGACGCTTTGGCGGCGATGCACGCTGCGGCACTGACCATCCTCTTGAGTTGTCCCATGCGTGTCAAAAACCTCGCCGGGCTTGATCTGGACAAGCATCTGATCGTCACCCGTTCAGGAACACATACTTTGTATTCCATTCGCGTCGAAGGGATCGAGGTAAAGAACGGCGAACCAATTGAAGTTAAATTGAACGCCCGCAGTTCCAAATTGCTGCATCGCTACATCATGCAGTTCCGACCGCAGGTGTCGCTGGCGGATGGACGAGCTTTGTTCCCACGCAACAACGACGGAAGGCCAAGAGCGCCCAGCAATTTTGGTGGCGAACTCACCCAGCGTATCTTACGCGAGACTGGATTGAAGGTGCACCCTCATCTGTTCCGGCACATTGCTGCCAAGCTGTACCTCGAGGAGCGCCCCGGTGATTTCGAAACGGTGCGCCGCCTGCTCAAACACAAACGGCTCCAGACCACGATGGACTTCTACGCATCGCTCAGCAACCAATGGGCACATGACCACTACGACGAGGTGGTTCTTTCCAAATGGAAAGGCAAGCCTGATGACTAAGACGACCCCTCTTGTTCTTCCTCACAAAGATTGGCCCCAGGCGGATAGAGCCGCCTGGAAAGCCTTGTTCGCAACTGGCGACATATTCGACGGAACGGGTCCATGCGTTTATTGGTCTGACGGCAGTCGTAATAAGAGACGCCAGAGTTACGGATACTGGTTGTCATGGATGGCACGGCTTCAGCCAACGCTCTTGGAACACCGACCAACGGACCGCATCACCAAAGATGAAGTGCGTGCTTTTTTGGAAGAGGCCGAGACACGCGTCGGCGCTGTCACACTCAAAAACCTGGTAAGTGACCTGTACGTCCTCGCGGTAGCCATGCACCCATCCGGCGATTGGGACTGGTTAAACCGTCTTTTCAATCGCTTAAGTCATCGTGCAGATCGAAAAAGCTTGCAAAAAGCCGTCCCAATTTCAGCGGATGAGATTTTGGGCAGATGTCTCGAATGGTTGAAAGATATCGAGAACGATCCTTCGCTCAGCGACTTAAAGCGCGCAATCCGTTTCCGCCAAGCATTGATGATCGCCTTTCTCGTTTCGCGCCCTGTGCGTCGGCGCGCCTTGTTGGCGATGACAGCAGATCAGCATCTGCGCAATACCAAAGAAGGTTTCGAAGTGGTTTTCTCAGCTGAGGATATGAAAGACAAGAAGGCCCGTTGGTTTCCTCTTCCCAAGGCCTTGGTCAATCCCATGGTGACGTATCTGGATATGCATCGAACAACTCTGCTTGGGCCCAAAAAATCCAATGCGCTCTGGATCAATCAGTATGGCGATCCGATTGCCCCGGATGGTCTCTCACGAGAGTTACCCAAAGTGACACAACGTCTGCTAGGCGTCGAACTCCGACCCCATAAGTTTCGGCACATAGCGGCTACCACGATTGCCGAGACAGACCCAGAGCACGTGGGCATCATCCGGGACATCCTGGGACATGCAACTCTGGATATGGCCGAGAAGCACTATAACCGCGCCTCCGGCCTATCCGCCTGCGATGCATACCAGAGTGTCGTCATTCAACTCCAAAAATCTCGACGTTGATATGTATCGGTTCTTTGATGAGGAGGCATGGCGGGCGTCGGAATGAACACAAGGATCAAATGATCCTTGGAGATCCATTGTTCGATTGTCAGAAAGAAAGAAACACCTAGGAAGAAACTTCCATCGGGTCTCTCCGACGCCCGGAACCAGCTTGTCTTATTTGGCGCTTACCATCAACACCTAAATCACTGATCTTGTTACATATCTAGCCTTCTCAAAGTGACCAATCTAATTGCAACTGTTGCAACAGAAAGTAAGGCTGCGCAGAGAACAGCAGCGAACGACCATTGCAACAAGTTGCAATCGAAAGTGGAAGACACTGTCCAATCCATGCCTATAATGGGATGGGCCAACTAGTTTCTCAGTCCGAAAGGCCCGACACATGCGCGCCGCCATCTACGCCCGTTACTCCACCGATCTTCAAAGCGACGCCTCCATCGAGGACCAACATCGGCTGTGTCTACGCCTAATCAATGGCAACAAGTGGAAAGAGGCGGAGACCTATACCGACCGGGGTCTGAGCGGTGCGTCGCATCTGCGCCCCGGCTACCAGCGTCTATTAGAAGATGCGCGATGTAATCTGTTTGATGTCGTTGTAGCCGAAGGCCTCGACCGGATCAGCCGCGACCAAGAACATATCGCCGCCTTCTTTAAACAGATGCGATTTCAGGGCATCCCAATTGTCACAGTGGCGGAAGGGGAGATTTCCGAACTGCATATCGGCCTCAAGGGGACCATGAGCAGTCTGTTCCTGAAGGACCTGGCTCAAAAGACCCATCGCGGACTAGAGGGGCGTGTGCGCAAAGGCAAGTCAGCCGGTGGGATCACCTACGGCTACGACGTCGTACGTAATTTCAACCCAGGCGGACAGATGTCCACTGGCGAACGAGCCATCAATGAAGAGCAAGCTGCCATTGTTCGCCGCGTGTTTGAGGATTACGCGAATGGTAGCAGTCCTCGAGCCATTGCAGGAGCATTGAACAACGAGGGTGTTTCTGGCCCTCGGATTGCAGGCTGGGGCGCGTCCACAATCTACGGGAACTGGCGGAGGGGCACCGGCATTCTTAATAACGAACTCTACATTGGTCGTCTCGTCTGGAACCGCCAACGCTTTGTAAAAGACCCCAAAACCGGTAAGCGACAAGCGCGACCAAACCCTCCCGAAGAATGGGTCATTGAAGACGTACCTAATCTTCGCATTATCTCCGACAACCTGTGGTCCCAAGTCAAAGACCGTCAAACAGCCACCCGAAGTGCTGTCATCAGCAGCGGTGTCAACCGCCCGGAACGCGCACACCGCGCCAAACATCTGTTCTCTGGGCTCTTGAAGTGCGGCGATTGCGACGGGGGCTACACCATTGTTGGAAAATCTCATTTTGGTTGCGCCAACTCTCGCAACAAAGGCACCTGCAACAACCGACTGACCATCAAGCGGGAAGATTTGGAAACCCGTGTGCTCACCGGCCTCAAGGACCAACTGCTGCATCCGGACCTCATCTCCGAGTTTGTGTCAGCGTACCAAAAAGAGTTCAATCGTCTGACTGCCGAGATATCCAAGTGCAAAGCCAAAACCGAACAAGAACTGGCCAAGATCACCAATCAAATCAGCAAGATTATTGATGCGATTACAGAAGGGATGTTCCATCCCAGTTTGAAGGCGAAGATGGACGATCTCGAAGCCCGCAAAGAAGAGTTGGAAGCAGAATTATCCGCTTCGTCTCAGGAGCGACCCGTTCTTTTACATCCCGGTCTCGCTGGCATCTATAAAGAAAAGGTGGAGGACTTGAGCGATGCGTTGAACAACCCCGCGACGAAGACTGAAGCGACATCCATCATTCGAGGATTGTTGTCCGAGATTCGACTGCTGCCCAATGACGGACAGCTTACCATAGAACTCGTTGGGGAGTTGGCTGGTCTTTTGGCTCTTAGTACACAGCAGAACGCCCGCAGCGTTGGCGCTACGGGCGGTTCTGTGACGCTGGTTGCGGGAGTAGGATTTGAACCTGCGACCTTCAGGTTATGAGCCTGACGAGCTACCGGGCTGCTCCATCCCGCGACACTTTTTATGACCTACCGCTTACGCTACTTGAGGTCTTT
>NZ_JBQFZP010000038.1:0-7176 GCF_056542305.1 Ruegeria sp. AD9 | reverse complement strand
CTCATCTCCACTCTCTGATGGTTACGATGAGCCTGAAATCCTCCGCTACGCAATCAACCTAGTCTGTTCCATGGGTGCTGATGGCGGACAGGATTTAAGGCGCGCACTTTCAGGGGACGGATCAGGCATCGTACCGCTGGCAACGACGCTCAATGCCTGATCGATACGCGTGCGTGTTTTTTCGAGCTGCTCAGTCACCGCATCCGTGATGTCAGTGATGCTGACAAGCTCTTGCGGATTGATTTCGCCGTTTCTGACGTAATCACGGTTCACATGTGCCACTTCGCAGCGCGCAATGGGGAACCCCGCTGCCTCAAGCACGACACGCTGGAATGCGAGATCAAAAGTGTGTTCGGGCTTTGCAGATGTCCCGCTCTTGATCTCTGTCAGAACGTACCCATCGCCACTGCGGCTCACGATGTCGGAGATGCAAGTTATGGTTCCATCTTCATAGCGTCCCTGCGCCACTGCGTTTGCACCGTTTCTCCAAGCCTCCAAAGTACGCGCGGGCAGAGCCTGGTATTCTGAAAAATCTGAAAAACCGAGGCGAACGAGATCACCAAATAGCTCCTCAGCATATGGCTCAAACGCGTGCCCCTCGTCAAAACGCGCTTGCAATGAAGGGTCAATCGGCGGCAGCAGATGCCTGGCGTGTTTCTTGATCCATAGCCAGGCGGGGTGCCTGAGAAACATCATGTAATCTGATTTGGATAGCATCGTATAATTTGCATTCCAGAATTGATGAAATCAGTGGAAGACTATCGCGCCCAGCTATTGAGAGTAACTTTTCTTTGGTGAAGTAGGCGTCACAACTCTATTACAGCCTCATGTAAATCGCACCGACAGCTCGGTGTCCATGACACCACCAAAGCCCGCTGACCATTGTTCGCCCGGAAACACTGGCCATGCGTCTGTCAAAGTACCAGTTGTGACTAGCTCGCCTCCTTGAAGCTGGTCGGCGTCTGAGAGCAGAGAAATAAGATGAGCCAGGACTTCAATTGGGCCACCGAGCGCGTTTTCACCCTTGCCGGACTCGATGGCCTCGGTGCCCTTGAACAATGCTAGAGGCACTTCGGCCAAGCCGGTCAAGACATCATGCGTCGCCTCGATTTTGTCGCCAAGAACAAGGCAGCCGTGCAATCCTTGTGCTGCGATTGAGTCTTCGACCGAGAATTTCCAGTTGGGATAAATCGATTGAACAATTTCAAATCCCGGGGCAACCCAATCCACGCAACCTGCCAACTGCTCATTGTTCATTTCAGCCGTCGGCGCATCGCCGAGGCCAAGTACGATTTCTGGCTCGATTCTCGGTTCTGAATACCTTGCCAAGTTTACCGGCTGATCAGTCGAAAACAGCCCATCTGAGTGAACCTCTCCCCAAATGGGTTGATCTACACCATAAACAGGCCAAATCGCGCGGTTCGTGAAGCCGACTTTTCTACCAACTCTCTTTTTGCCCTGAAGCTTTCGGACGCGTCTTGCAATCGAATAAGCGTCATCCAGCGTTAGCTGTTCTGCCTCTGAAGACAGTTTAGATATCTGCTGGGCAGAGGTCAGGGCATCAGCGATTTTCTGAGCGTTTGCTTCAACATCTCTTGTCATATTCGCATTATACGGACCAAGGGCTGGATTACGATGCAATCCAGATTTTGAAGGTCTATAATCGAAAACTCAAAGGTTAGCACTGAAAGTGTCGATACCTTCTGCATCAAATGGGCAAGTCCAAGGCGTTCTGGCGACAAAAAACTCCACCCGTTGCTGCACCCTAAAAATTATGCACCCCAACTGGTACTAACAGTTCAATTGCAACTTAGAGCGACGAGATGGAATTGATCACTGCTTCTCTGCTCTGAACAGCGCCGGTTTGTAGATACTCCATAGCTTTGAGAGCAGCTTCATGGGCTTGAAAAGATGACCCGCCAACGCAATCTTCTACAACGCGGCAGAAGTAGTCTGATTGGTGGCCATCGACGAATGTGTAGTGCACACAAACATCTGTCAGCCCGCCGCACAACAAAAGTGTGTCCACCTTTAAACCGCGCAGCAGGATTTCGAAATCGGTTCCAAAAAACGCAGAATACCGTCGCTTCGAGACGATGTAGTCACCTTTGCGATATCCCATCTCATCTTTTGCAACTTCCGTACGTGGATCACCTTCGAGACAGTGTATGTCTTCGTCACCATCCAGTTCCCTGCCGAAGTCGATCTGATCGGGACGATGGACTTCCTGAACGAAGATGACGGGCACATTGTTGTCATGCGCAGCGTCAACCAAATCGCGCGCAGCGATCATGCGCTCTTTGTAGCCCGGCATGTTATCGATGGAGCGTACTTCGCTGTCATCAATAAACGTGCTCTTTTGAATGTCGATTACGATCAGGGCAGGTCTACCTTCGATCAGTTTCCTGGCTTGTTTGGTTTTAGTTGTCATGTTCGACCTCTAATTTGCCAGGTCGTCCTGAAAAAACGCCCTTGCTTGGCCGGGCCGTCCCAGCGGGCAGATCAATTTTGACTAAATGTGCAACTAAGTATGGTCAAGGCTGTGCTGCGTTGTTTTGGAATGAAAACTGTATACTCGCGCCCAGGGCAACATTGCCCGCAAATTGCCGTTAGGGTTTAAGTGTAGAGATGGTCTGTACCCAGCCCAGAATGGGCAGCTAAATACGGAATATAGCAATTCAGAAAAATTGTGACTTCCAACCAGCGGCTACTCAATTGCAGTGCGAAATGTTGAGGTAAGCCGTTTGTTCAAACCGTAATGAGGTTCGTCTGAAGAACCGTAGTGCAATTCCGCCAAGGCAGCGATGTCATTGAAAATCACTACGGAGCCGCCTTCTTCATTCGCGTAAACTAGTAGTTTTTGGCAAAAGGCATCCAAACCAATTGCCGGAAAGCCCGCCATAGCTACGCCACCGGGTGCTGGTCCGCCGAACAGTAAAAGTACCGCCTCCGGCAGGTCCACCCCCAGTTGGGACGCTTCGGTCGCAAAATCGATTTCCCCAAACCACACAGTATCGTCCTGCCCCATCACAGCTGTCCTGAGACGTTCGACTGCCTCTGGTACGCTGAGCAGAGTTTGCAGTTCGATGACCCCATAGTCGGCAAACAATCCGCTGGTTGGCGCTGGTGTTGCATCCAAGTCGTTTAGAACTTCGAGCATCTTGCTCTCAAATGCATTTAACGCTTGGGTGTCATTCAGACCATGCCGCACTTTGAGAAATTGAGAGTCTGTGTAAGCGATCTGTGGGTTACCATCCTGATCGAAGGAAAGTACGCGAAAAGGAAGGTCCAGACCTGCTCGCACGGTCTCTTCCAGAATTGGCGTGTTTATCTCAGGATCAGAAAAAATGAGTACACGAGACGCTGGCATTTCTACGCCTTCGGCTTTGGCCAGTCGCGCGTGATCTATCGATGCGATTGGAGTATCTCCCGCTTTGGCAACGACAGTCTCAACCGCTAAGAAGTTTTCGTCCACCGCAGTCTGGATGGTTGACGATTGTGCCAGAGCGGATGTCGACACAGATGAAGTCGCAACCATCGAGAGAACGAACAAAAACCTCAGCATTTTACCACTTCCTGTTTCATCGTACTTTTTTCAGCGAAACCGCCGCCAGAGCTGCAAAAGCTATCTCGGCCGCAAGATAAAATAGAAGTATCCCGTTCGGAACTCCATCGATAAGAATGCTTAGTATGCGTCCAACGGCCAGTCCCGACATAAACAAAAATAGAACCCACAGCGCGGGGCGTTGTAATTCTGGTTTCGAAGCGGCCGCCAACCAGAACAATGCGTTTGCCAGGTAAAGACCCATAATCGCTCGGAACACGTGGGTTTGGTTCGTCCCTTCCACCGGAAATCCCAGCAAAACTGGGATCGAACTGCCGGGCATCAGACCGTATGACAACGCAATTGGCACGAGGCCAACGGCAGCAAGCAGAAGGACCAATCTAGCACTCATGGAGGACTCCTTCTCGTAGAGGTTTCGCTTTTTTGCGAAATTCCTAGTCGGTTTTTTGGGGCATCCGATGATCCGAGCCGGATGCCCAAACAGCACTCAGAAAGGCATATTTTATGCCTCATTAACCTTCTGAGCGATGACACCTTCGGTTGATGTCTATTCTTCAGCTTAACCTTGGTCGGAAACCAGCTTCCCACTCGGAAGAATTCCTCTAAGGTTTCAAGATGTGCCTTTACCAGACTGGCGCTACTGCTGCTTTCGTTTGACCGAAATAATGCAGCCAGAGTGTTTTGGATGTCGTGCCGGTACATCGCGTGCCATTGCGTCCACGTTTCCGAGGTGCCGCAACGCTCCGTTGTTCAGCAACACGCCTCGCCCAGCATCATACCGGCGCTGTCCAAATCCGCTGGCAACGCATTCCCAGTCTTCCTTGGCCGCCGCGTTGCGGAACCTCGGTAGGTCGTGCGGGTCATGTCGTCCAGGTGTTGCTGCGACGTGATCGTGTTTCTTCGCATTACTTTGGTGGGTTAAATGGTGGGTCACTTGTGTTTTGCCAGGTTGTTGGACAGTACCGGTTGTCGGCCTCGGCTTTGGGCGCATGATTGTCACGACGCCTTGTGGTTTCGGATGTCCTGGGACGGCCACGTGAGTTGCCGTCGGTTTTGGTGTCAACTGTGGAACCTGGCCAGGAACCGCCGTTGGAACCTGATTGGGGGTTGCGGTTGGGACAAGCGGTGGTGTCGCCGTAGTACCGCTGGGTTGCGGAACACGGCCGGGCACTGCGACCGGAATCTGGTTTGGTGTTGCAGTCGGGACGAGCGGTGGCACAGCAGTTTGTCCAGTGGGCTGAGGTGGGACCTGACCAGGAACTGCGACTGGTATTTGGTTTGGTGTTGCGGTGGGCACAAGTGGCGGCACCGCTGTTGGGCCGGTGGGTTGAGGCGGAACCTGGCTAGGGGTAGCGACCGGAACTTGATTGGGAGTTGCAGTCGGAACTTGCGGGGGCACCGCGGTGGGACCAGTAGCCAATGGCGGAACCTGATTTGGAACAGCTGTCGGAACCCGGTTTGGTGTCGCGTTTGGTGCCAGAGGCGGAGTTAGGGTCGGCGCTACTACCGGCGTGGGAACCTGACCAGGAACCGCTATCGGTGTCGCAATAGGAACCTGACCGGGAATTGCGTTCGGGACCGCGCCCGGCGCAAGGACTGGAACAGTAACGGACGTGGGCGTTTGCTGCGTTCCCTTAGGCGGCAATTGATTTGCCACCGGCTGAGTTGGACCAGTAACTTGATTACCTGCCCCTTGCCCGCCAGCCTGCCCGCACCCTTGGCTCGACTGGTGTGGGTTCCCTACGCCTCGGCACCACCCGTAGTGATTTCCGCGGGCAAAGACCTGAGTAGCGGCCAGTTCTGCAATTAGACAAGTTGCGGTAAGTACAGCAATTCGGTTCAGTTTCATAACATCCTCACCAACTTGTTGTCAGAGCAAGATACGCGCCAGGATCGCCAGAGTCGGTCAAAGGGCCGTCTCTCAAAGGGACACCGACATATCCGGACAGGAATAGATTTTGCTTAAACTCAATGTCCAAACCCAGACCTGTCGACGCCAGTGTAGCATTATCAACTTCGAAACTCGCAGGGTCATTGTTCGAGATGTAACCCACGTCGAAAAAGGCAAAGGGCGTTAAGCGATGTATGCTCTGGGAACTGGGGAAGTAGGAATGAGACACTTCGAAAATCGCGGAAATCCCGGAATCACCATCCACTTCGTCAAAACGATATCCGCGCAAAGCGTAGCGATCACCAAGGAAGTACTCTTCGACAGAGGGCAGCCGGTCTGTTGTGTACTGCCCCCAGATCTCGGTGCGCCAAGCTGTGTTGGGCGACAAGCCCGTTAGTGGGCTTTCGTATCCGATGCCGCCTCGTAGATGCCAGAACGAAGAGTCCCCGTCGTCAAAATTCGCATCTGTCGTTTCATTGTCATTATCGCCAAAAGATAAGGTTAGCCCCGCTTCCAGAGCTTGTCCCTTTGGATAGTTTTGCCCGTAAAGATAAGTAAGGCCAACGACACTCGCGTCACTGGATAATGGAACGCCGCCACTGACTGAGTCCGCTTTTGAAAGGCGATAATCCAGCAGAAAGTATCCATATCGGGCTACATCTCGGATTACGGGGTAACCCATCGCGACGGTGAAGTTCTCGCCGTCAATATCTGTTCTCGCAAAATTTCCTGAGAGGTCACGTTTTGCGTTTATGTTCCCGTAGAAGATCTCACCGTACAGACCATTACTGTTCAGCGGGGTGCGATAGGTAAGAGCGCCCCATAAAGAGTGTTCATCGTCTTTGTCCCAATTGTAATTGCCTGAACCCTCAAATCGCAGCAGATCCCCAACGGTCAGTGTCGAATAAAACTCTTGTACGACATAGAAACTGAGCGCTTCCCCAAGCTCACGCGGAGGGTTGTCTAGTGTCGCACTACCGGCTTGTTTGCGCAGAGGTTCTCCCAATACTCTCAGCCGAGCAACAGCCTGATCCGGGTAATCAAGTTCGGTCGACACGTCCAAATCGGGTATGTCCTCGGCTAGCATAACCGCCCGCTCAAATCGTTTGAGAGTTATTGGATATGCGGTGGTGAGGGGCTGAAAAATCTTCTCTAGTGTTTGGAACGTGCGAGTATCTACGCCTTCAATTTCGATGGTTTGAATGCGCCCTTCATCAACAATTATGCTCTGCCCATCGGGACCGGGCCAGGCCTCAGCCAAGAAGTAACCGTCTTCTCGGTAGATCTGAGTAATCGTTGATGCGACCTCCACCGCTGTGATGCGCCCAGACCGATTGAAGGCCAATTGACCGGCAAAAGTTAACAGCTCATCCGCATCATACACCGTTACGCCGCTGACCGAGTGCTGGGACGCGATGTCCCAGGTTTGGGCAATGCTGCTTCTTGGAACTGATGCAGTGGCCACAAGAGTGCAAATGATCGCAAAAACAACTGAGCTGAATATGCGCATTTTTGACAACCTTAAAGTGACTGAGCATGTTGAAGTCCAATGTTATTATGTGGTTCGCATGTGTGAACCTGACGCTACTCGAATGTATTGATGGGTGATGTTTTTAAGAAACACAGTGAATGTCCGCCATCAGCACCCATGGAACAGACTAGGTTGATTGCGTAGCGGAGGATTTCAGGCTCATCGTAACCATCAGAGAGTGGAGATGAG
>NZ_JBQFZP010000037.1:0-7190 GCF_056542305.1 Ruegeria sp. AD9 | reverse complement strand
GACCTGAAAACTACCTTTCGTCAAGTCAATCGCCAGCATGCTTATCTTCGTCGTCATTGATGTGCCCTCCAATATTGGTTCCTAAAAACCGTTATGGCATACAAGATGCCGTTGGTGGGGGCATCCACCGCATCAGTTCAGTTTTCCCGCATGACGGCCGTTAGCCAATCGCAAAATACCCGAACTTCCTCTTTCAGCAGTGATCGTTCACGGCATACGATGAAATGCGACAGTCGGACCGGAAGGCGATATTCAAATGGCGCGATCAGAATGCCCCGGTCCAGGTAATGCAAAGCAAAGCGTTCCAGAACCATGGCAGTGCCCAGGCCGGCGATCACCGACTGCAGCGCTATAAGAGAGGAATCCACCTTGAAAAGGTGGCCAGTCATCTGAAGCTTCAGATCGTGCAGGTCGGATAATTGTGACCAGTCGGCCTCGGATCCCATAATCTCTATCGTGGGACCAGCGGCAAGCGCCTGAATTGTCAGCGGCTGCGGTAATGACGCGACAAAGTCCGGATGACAAACGGGAATGGCGGTCTCGTGCCCAAGGTGTTGCAGTGCGCCATCGTCCCAGTCTCCCGTGCCGTAGCGTATGTCGATGTCAGAAGGATCGTCGCCGAAACGGTCTGCCCATACGAACGAGGTCAACTGCACCGGGATCTCAGGGTGCAGCGCGTGAAACTCGGTGATACGCGGCGCCAGGACCAGCCCGGCGAAAGAGATGGAAGCGCGCACTCTTACGGCGGGCATTCGCGCCTTTCGGAACAAGCCGCTGGTCACGGATTGCATATCGGCAAAGGATCGACGGATCGGCTGGGCATAGGCCTTTCCTGCGTCTGTGAGCGTGACACCTCTGGGCAGCCGGACAAACAAGGCGGTATCCAGCTGCTTTTCGAGCAGGCGGATCTGCTGGCTTACGGCGGCGGGCGTAAGGCCAAGCTCTTCGGCGGCGGCGGTAAAACTGCTGTGTCGTGCTGCGGCTTCAAAGGTACGGAGCCAAGTGACGTGGGGGAGTTTGGTCATGGCTTTCCTTAAACTGAAGTTTAGCCTCAGGTCAAAATAGCATTGTTTGATTTATAGCTAAACCCCTGACAAAAGCATCGGCGATCTTAGCGCTGACGCTTTTTCGGGATTCGTGCCAATGCCTGACTCTGACTTCGATTTCATCATAGTGGGCGCCGGATCGGCGGGCTGCGTTCTTGCGGACCAGCTATCAGCCGGAGGGCGCCACAAGGTTCTGCTGATAGAAGCCGGTGGCAGCGACCGCCGTTTCTGGATCAAGGTGCCGCTGGGTTATGGCAAGACCTTCAACGACCCGCGCGTAAACTGGCGCTACACTGCCGAGGCCGATCCGGGGCTGAACGGGCGCAGTGCCTACTGGCCACGTGGCCGGGTGGTTGGCGGGTCGGGCTCGATCAACGCCATGGCTTATCTGCGCGGCCTGCCGCACGATTTCGACGATTGGGAACAGTCGGGCGCCACGGGCTGGAACAGCGAAAGCGTACGGCGCACCTATGAAGCGCTCGAAACACTGAGCACCCCGGCGGGCACCACCGGCAACGGACCGCTCCGGGTCAGCGATGTCAGTGCGCGGATGCATCCGTTTTCCCGGCACTTCCTGAAAGCCGCAGGAGAGATGGGCTGGCAGGTGGCGCGGAACCTGAACGGTACAGAGACCGAGGGGTTGATGCAGCTGCGCTCAACCGTGCGCGACGGCCGCCGCTGGTCTTCGGCGGATGCGTTCCTGCGGCCCGCGCTGAAACGCGGCAATCTGAAGCTGATCACCGGCGCGCTGGTGGAGCAGGTGGAGCTTGAGGCGGGCCGGGCCACCGGTGTTCGCTACCGCATCGGCGGAAAATCCGTTGTTACGCGGGCCGGGGGCGAGGTGATCATCGCGGCAGGGGCGGTCAACTCGCCACAGCTCCTTCAGCTTTCCGGCATCGGACCGTCGGACCTGCTGAAGCGTCACGGGATCGAGGTGAAACACGATCTGGCACAGGTGGGCCGGGGGCTCCAGGATCATCTGGGGATCTCATATTACTACCGCGCAAACCGGCCGACACTGAACAACCGCCTGGGCAACCGGATCGGACAGATGTTGGCCGGGGTGCAGTATCTTCTGACCCGGAAAGGCCCCCTCAGCGTGCCGGTCAATCAGGTCGGTGGTTTCGTGCGCTCGGACGACAGGGCCGGGTCGGCCGATCTGCAAATCTACTGCAACCCTATGTCCTATGTCACGGATGCCGCCGGAAATGCCGGCGTCGATCCCGAGCCGGGATTTCTGCTTTGCGCCCAACCCTGCCGACCGACCAGCCGGGGCGAGATCGCGATCACCTCTGCCGATCCCGCTGCGGCTCCGGCAATCCGGCCGAATTCGCTGTCAACTGACGAAGATTGCGAAGTGGCAATCAAAGCCGGGCGGGTATTGCAGAGCCTAGCTCAAACCCCGGCGATCCGCGCTGTGACCGAAACGCGCCTGGTGCCCGATGTTGTCGGAATGAGCGACGAGCAGCTGCTGGAGGATTTTCGTGAGCGCGCTGGAACGATTTTTCACCCCAGCTGCACCTGCCGCATGGGCGAAACCGCACGCGATTCGGTTCTGGACGCACGGTTGCGGGTGCATGGCATTGCCGGGCTGAGGGTCGTCGATGCCTCGGCCTTTCCCAACATAACCTCGGGCAACATCAATGCGCCAGTGATGATGCTGGCGGCGCGTGCGGCAGAGCTCATACTGGAAGATTCAATGCTGCTGGGAGGCAGGTCATGAAACTCGACAAACTCGAAACCTTCGTGGTGGGCAACCCCCCGCCGCGCCATGGCGGGCGCTACTTCATCTTTCTGCGCCTGACCACGGAATGCGGTATCACCGGCGTCGGAGAAATCTATAACGCCACATTCGGGCCGGATCTCTGCGCGGCGATGGCGCATGACGTCTTTGACCGGCAATTCGCCGGGCAGGACCCGCATCATATCGAACGGCTGTGGCGCCGTACCTACGGCGCCGGGTTCACCATGCGGCCGGATGTGACCGTGATGGGCGTTCTCAGCGGTCTGGAAATGGCCTGCTGGGACATCATCGGCAAGGCGGCGGACCAGCCAGTCTACCAGCTTCTGGGCGGCAAGGTGCACGAGCGGCTGCGCAGCTATACCTATCTTTATCCGCCCGAGGGCGATGTCTATCCCGACGCGGACACGCCCAATGTCTACAACGATGCCGACCTAGCGGCCGAAGCCGCAATCAAGGCAGTCGCGCAGGGATTCACCGCGGTCAAGTTCGACCCGGCGGGCCCCTACAGCATCTATGACGGCCACCAGCCGCGGCTCAGTGACCTCGAGCTGTCCGAGAACTTCTGCAAACGCATCCGCGAGGCGGTGGGCACCAGGGCCGACCTGCTTTTCGGCACCCATGGCCAGTTTACCGTCTCGGGCGCCAAGCGTATGGTGCGTCGGCTTGAAGCCTATGACCCGCTCTGGTTCGAGGAACCGCTGCCCCCCGAAAACCCCGCCGACATGGCGGAAGTTGCCCGCTACACCTCGATCCCCGTGGCGGCGGGCGAGCGGCTGACGACCAAGCATGAATTCGCCCGCATGCTCGAGGCCGGCGCGGCCTCGATCCTGCAGATGAACCTCGGCCGGGTCGGCGGCATCCTTGAAGCCAAGAAGATTGCGTCGATGGCCGAAACCCGTCAGGCACAGATCGCGCCGCATCTTTACTGCGGGCCGGTCGTGGCGGCGGCGAATATCCAGATCGCCACCTGCAGTCCGAACTTCCTGATCCTGGAATCCATCGGCCGTTTCGACGGGCCCTTCATGAATTTTCTGACCACCCCGATCACCTGGGAAGAAGGTTACGTCATCCCGCCCTCCGCCCCGGGCCTCGGGGTCGAACTGAACGACGCCGCCATCGCGGCCCATCCCTATCGCGATACAGAACTCCACCTCAACCTGGTCACCGAACCGGTTGTCCAGTGAACCGAAGGCGAAAGACATGAAAACCCTGAACAAATTCTACATTGACGGCGCCTGGGTCGATCCGGTCGGAGCGACCTCATTCGCAATTACCAACCCGGCGAACAATTCCCGGATCGGCGAGGTGATGCTGGGTTCGGAGACCGATGTCGACCGCGCCGTTGGCGCGGGAAAGCGCGCGTTCGAAACCTATTCGAAAACCTCCAAGGAAGAGCGACTGGCCCTGCTGGAACGGCTGGCGGCAATTTTCACCGACCGGCTGGAAGAGATGGCACAGGCAATCACCACCGAGATGGGCGCGCCGATCACCATGTCCCGGTCAGCTCAGGCCGGTTGCGGCATCGACCATATCCACGCGTTCATCGCGGCGCTGAAAGCCCAGCCCGAACGCGAGATCCTGCCCAATACCGATCTGCTGATCCGCGAACCGATCGGGGTTTGCGGGCTGATCACGCCCTGGAACTGGCCGATCAACCAGATTGCGCAAAAAGTGGTACCGGCGCTGGCGGTCGGGTCGACCTGTGTGCTGAAGCCGTCGGAATACACGCCGCTTTCCGCCGCCCTTTTAGCCGAATTCGTGCACGAGGCGGGGTATCCCGCAGGCGTGTTCAACCTTGTCTTCGGGGACGGCCCCAATGTCGGAGCGGCCCTGTCACGTCACCCCGATATTGCGATGATGTCCTTTACCGGTTCCACCCGGGCCGGCATCCTGGTCGCCAAGGACGCAGCCGATACCGTCAAGCGGGTCACGCTGGAACTGGGCGGCAAGTCCCCCAACCTGGTCTTCGCCGACGCCGATCTGGAGACCTGCGTGACCAACTCTGTCCGGGGCTGCTTCCACAACACCGGCCAGTCCTGTAACGCGCCCACGCGCATGCTTGTGGAACGCAGCTGTTACGACCGCGTGCTCGAGATCGCGGCCCGCGCCGCCGCCGGCCAGAAGGTTGGCAACCCGGCGGTGGAAGGCGATCACATCGGCCCGCTCTTCGACGCGATGCAATATGACCGTGTTCAGGCGATGATCCGGGTTGGAACGGATGAAGGCGCCCGCCTGCTGGCCGGAGGCCCCGGCAAGCCTGAGGGGCTGGAGGAAGGCTGGTACGTCCGGCCCACGATCTTTGCCGATGTGACCAACGAGATGCGCATCGCGCGCGAAGAAATCTTCGGCCCGGTCCTAGTGATCATTCCCTTCGACACGGAAGAAGAGGCTATCGCCATCGCCAATGACAGCGAATTCGGGCTGGCGGCCTATGTGCAGACCGGAGATGCCACCCGCGCCGAACGCGTCGCCGACGCCCTGCGCGCGGGAACCATCACCGTGAACGGGCAGGCGGTGAACTACGGCTCGCCCTTCGGCGGTTACAAGCAGTCGGGTAACGGCCGCGAGGGTGGCGTATTCGGCCTTGAGGACTTCCAGGAACTCAAGGTGCGCCGCTCGATCCTTGCTGAGTCCTGACTGCAGGCTCAGCGGGTCACGTACAAGACCTTTCCTACACTTATGTAACCCCGGGATGGGGAGGAGACAACCAAAATGACTACACTCAGTTCTGTGTCATCGCGCGATGACGCACAGCCTGGACTGTCCAGTTTCCAGCGCTACTTTCAGTTCTTCATACTGCTGCTGGCGGCGGGTTCCATCTATCCGCTAATCTATCTGCGTCAGAACTTCGAAACGACGATCCTGGATACCTTTCAGATCACCGTTTCCGAGCTTGGCACTTACTATTCGATGCTGGGAACCATGTTCGTGATCACCTACCTGCCCAGCGGCTGGCTGGCGGACCGGGTGTCGCCACGGATTCTGCTAACCTTCTCGATGGCACTGACCGGGGCGCTCGGCCTTTGGTATGCCGGTATCCCCGACAAATCCGCGCTCTACTGGATTTTCCTCGGCTGGGGTATCTCTTCGGGCCTGACCTTCTGGGCGGCGCTCCTGAAAGGCGTCAGGC
This sequence comes from Ruegeria sp. AD9, assembly GCF_056542305.1. NCBI lineage: Bacteria > Pseudomonadati > Pseudomonadota > Alphaproteobacteria > Rhodobacterales > Roseobacteraceae > Ruegeria > Ruegeria sp. AD9. Next base: position 1,270 of record NZ_JBQFZP010000037.1, on the reverse strand, counting down.
TGGTCGCACGGTCCGATGAACAGGGCCGCTTCTTCGGCGGGCTCGAGGGCATGCGCGGTCTGGTCGAGGCGGTTCTGGCGACCGCGGCCGTCGCGCTGTTCAGCTACTATGTCGACGTAAAGGGTCTGACCGCCAACGCGACCCTGCCTTCGGTGATCATGCTCTATGTCTACAACTGCTTTGCTGTTGGCCTCCTCTGCCTGTTGTTCCTGCGCCAGAAGGGCGAGGCCCCGACCGGAAAGGCGGAACCGAAAGGCAATCTGCTGTCGGATTTCAAACTGCTCGTATCGGAGCCCGAATTGTGGCTGATCGCTATCATCATCCTTAGCGGTTATCAGCTGTTCTGGGCGACCTATTCCTTCTCGGCCTTCCTGCAGGAGAAATATACCCTGACCGCCAGCGCGGCCGCCTTCATCACGGTGGCAAAGCTCTGGATGCGCCCGATTGGCGGGTTGGGTGCGGGTTTTCTCGGTGACAGGTTCGGCCGTGAGAACGTGCTGGCGATCTCTATTTCGCTGAGCATTCTGGGGCTTGTGGCCCTGCTGTTCCTGCCAGCCACCGCAAGCAGCTTCATCCTGCTCTTTGTTGTGCTCCTGGTCGGGGTGATGACATATGCCACACGCGGTCTCTACTGGGCGACGCTGGAACGCAGCAAGATCCCGCCGCGTGTGACCGGCCTTGCTATCGGTCTGATCTCGTTGATCGCCTATACGCCGGACATCTACCTGCCCAAGATCAACGGCTACTTTGCCGAGCGCTACACCGGGCTTGCCGTGTATGAGATGTATTTTGGCTTCATCGCGGCATCGGGCGTTATCGGGCTGATCGCGATTGCCATCCTGAAATCACGGCTTCGCGGCGCGGCTGGTGCCGAGGCCCGTTCGTAGCATGGCGCGGGCAAAGAAGCGCTGCGGGTTCGGGAATCGTTGCCTCAGTATCGGAGCCGACGGTTCCCAATGAAGGGTCCCAGCGAAAAGTGCTTCTTTGCCTGACCGCAAAACCTAATAGCCGCGCAGGTCCACGCTCTTCCTGCATCGCAGACCGGTGGTTGAACAGGCCGGATTTCGCGAGACCGGCGCCCGATCGGGATTGTTACAGTATCTTCGACAAGCGGTTTTGGCGGAGACCGCGCCCGATGCGCTCAAGAGCAAAGCCATGCGATGGCTACATGCTCGGAACTGTTCCATGTTTTGCGATCGCAATTTTCGTAGCATTTTGAGGTTTTTCCAGGCAACGCAATTCAAACATCTGCCGTGGCATCAGGCTGTCT
>NZ_JBQFZP010000036.1:0-7421 GCF_056542305.1 Ruegeria sp. AD9 | reverse complement strand
GCAAACGAGCAAAGCCTGACAAGAAAGGCACTCGCGCTCAGTTCGGTACGCCTCTCTCTGCGCCAGCAACACGTTGTTTTTCAACAATATCGGCAGGAGGCTGTCATTCGCTGCGGTCTGCGCTAAGGTCCGTTCCGCGCAAACTATGCGGTGGCAACTTCTGTCATAGTTTTGACAGTTCGAACGGCCATAGCGTTCTTCCTGTCGGCAGTCTTTCAGCTTTGATGCAACCATCAGAGAAATGCTACCTTGTGTATGCGCTTTGGCGTCGTAGCGACCGCACACCCAAGCTCCGCACGGAGAATCTACGTTTTCTTCAAGGCACGATGGGCTAGGGTACAAATCTGCAGCAGAAAAGCAGCTCGGAGTCTGTCACTGAGATCCGAAGAGCTTTACGCCCGGCTTTCATTCGTCAACAAAAGTGTGCGCTTCTGACAAGCCCTCGGTGACGGCTTCGACAAGAACCGTGTTCATACTATGCGATTCCAGCCATGCTTTGGGGTCCTCGTAGAGAAGCGGGTCGAGCTCAGCCAGTCTATTGAGAGCAACTCGTGCGGCTGTTTCATTTGAGAGTTTGCTGTAAGCGATGGCAAGCAAAGCCTGGCCAAAGGACCAGCCATCAGTGGAGGCGTGTTCCGCATCTATGGCCAGTTCCTCCCATTCCTCTCTAAGCAGATGGTCCGCGGCCAGCAGGTGAAAGTAGAACGGCGGTGGCGCAACAGAGCGGTCTATCGCGCGATGCATAATGGGAACTCCCTCGTCGAAGCGACCTGCTATACCATAGCGGATCGCTAGATTGGCCAGTGCGGCTGGATCGTTGGGGTTAACTTCCACGGCCCTTTGTGCAAACTCGATCGAGCGCTCCATATCACCTGCATATTGCTCAACATGGGACATCGCCTGAAGCGCGTCTGTATCCTGGGGATCCAAGTCGATAGCGCGTGCCGCTGCCTCTTTGGCAAGGGCAAAGGCCGCGTCCCTTGAAAGCACTTTCTCATGACCGAACCGGGCAGCATCATTGCGCAGGTAGGCCAGCATTGCCCATGCGCGAACGTATTCCGGGTCCTCGCGAACGGTCGCTTCCAGACAATCCCGCGCAGCCTGATATTGATCTCGATGGTATGTTCTGCGGTAAATCTGTGCACTCGCGACACACGCAAACCCTCGCAGTGTTGGGTCGTTTCGATCCACAAGTCTGTCAGTGCGAACATCGCGGAGCGCATATCCGTATTGCTGCCCTATTGTCGAAGCGATCTGCGCAGAAATCGTGTCCTGAATTTCGGTTATGCTCTGGCCATTGGTGCCCTCGGCATAGCGCTCGCTCCATAAGACTTCGAAATCATCCCGCCGCACAAGGTTGGTTCGGATAAGTAATTCGCCGCCATCGCGCCAAACGTCGCCGGTCACTGTAAACTCAGCGGTTGGCTGATGGATATCGAACGACGTGGTCCCCGAGCCCTGCGCGACTTGAGCAGATGCAATATGCACTGCAAGATCCGGAAACTTGATCAAATCCGCAGCAAGCTCATTGGTCAGGCCCGAAGCGACAAGCGAAACAAGAGCGTCGTCCGTTCGAACTTCAAAATCCTCAACTAGAATGGAAACTTTTTTGTCGGGCCTCTCGGCTATTGCTGGTACAGGGCTATCAGGTCTCTCGTACCAGAAACCAAATCCGGCAAAAATGACTAGGCACATGACCACCAGCAAAGCCAGTCCCGTGTAGAACCTTGTATTAGGCTTCGACACTTGCTCGTGGTCGGCAACCTCAGTCGCCCTGGGATGAACTGCCTCGGGCACAATCTGTTCTCGTGCGGAAAATTTCGGAATGTAATGACCTTTTGGAATACTAATGCGGATCGGGTCATTGCTACCTCGCCCGACATAGTAGTTGTCGAGATCCCTGCGCAGCTTTCGGGCTTCGAGCCGCACGACCGGGTCGGCTTGCTGATCAAAATCAGACCCACGTCCGAAGACCGCGATTGCGATAGTGGTCGCCTTCAGTTCGTTCTCGCGACCCGCCAAGGCTTCCTCGACAATGTATGCCAGCATCTCGCGACGCCGGGCACTGGACTGCAGTCCACTATAGTCAAGTATTCGTTCGAGTTGTCGACGTATGTCCTCTTCGGACATCTCCAAACGTGTCGGCCAATGACTGCTGGTCACTTTTGTCCTCACTGGTCCATAGAACCCTTAAGAAAAGAAAATAGAAGTAACAAGCCATCTGGCCATACTTTTTTTGGCCTGCGAACTGCATGTATACAACATGTAACAACGTTCTAATCCACGCCTTTTGATGCTGTGGTCCGGCAGGAGCACAACGGATAATGGACGCTTTTCTGGAAAATTTGATTGACAGGTACCCCGAGCAAGGTGAGCGGATCTTTGTTCAGTTTCGTGAGGACCCAGTATTCCGGTCAATCTGTGAAGAGATGGAAATAGCCGAACAAGCCATAATACGCTGGAAAAATCTTCCGCCTCGCGCGGCAGAATATGAACAGATTTTGAATGAGCTGAAAATAGAATTTCGGGCGTATCTCACTTCTGATTGTCATCGGCAGACGAAAGATAATCAGGGCAGTTCGGCGGCATCAGATGGAGAATAATTAAGTGGGTTACGCGGAATGCAAATCTTCGGGCCGGACAGAGGACCGGATGCTAATGTCAAGACTGCTCAGAGTTGGCGCTATCTCGGCTGTCTTTACTGCCGCGATCAATCAACCTGTTTCTGCTCAGGAAGACCTCAGCGAGATCAACAACGGAACCAATCCAACACTGCTGACAACGCAGTTTGGCTTCCAGTATCAGTTCAACCAGATCAATTCCGACCTGAACACCGGCCTGTTCGAGGCCTTCTACACGCAACCTTTCGGTGAGGGTGGAAAACGGGCGTTCCGAATAACCGTCCCAGGCTCGGACAGCCCGTTCAACGCAAACCCCATCTACGGCGGAGAGCCAGGGGTTGAATTCACATTGGGCGACATAAGCGTAACCTACATTGACGTTTTCCACCTTACCGAAAAAAACGGGGCCGCTTTCACTTTTGAACTGTTTTTGAACACAGCGGAAACCGAAGCCGCCGGGTATGGGCAATTTGCCGGTGAAACCTCGGCCTTCTACGCTTGGTTTCTCAACAACGGAGCAATTTTCGCCCCAGCCTGGGTTCAAACATTCGGATTGGAGGGCGGGAATGATCAAGGCCAGAATGTAAACACGACCACGATCGACTTCTACTATGTTCCCAAGCTGAAGAATCCGCGTTTCTACCTGACATTCGATCCCGCAATCATCCACGATTGGGAAACAGACGCGACCTTCGGCAGCCTGCAGGTGACTGCAGGCATGTTGACAGGCAAGGCATTTGGCGGCGATGGTCAAGTGTTCATCAAGCCTGGCATTCTCTTCGGCGGTGACAGACCGGCTGAGTGGTCTGTCCAGGTCGGATACAAGGTGCTGAATTTCTGATGCCGGTCCACTTTATTGCTGCCTGCCTACTTCAAACCCACCCCACCTCCAGGCGCTCGAAACAGTTCTACGCGGAGCAGAAATGGGCCGTTAGGGTCCCCCGTCTCAATTTGCAATTTTCACAGCGCGGCACAACTCCACCCCTGAACTACCCAGTGCAATCACAACGAAATTCGTCCAAAATCTGAAAATGAGGAAACCAATCATGTCCAACAAAATGTTGACCTATTTTCTCTGCACCACGCTCGCGGCAACTCCGGTCAGCGTTCTGGCACATGACGCCAACCATGCGGTCGTCCCAGCCGGCGTAATCGGCGAAATTGAAACCACCAACGTCAGAATGAAATTCGACAATGTCCTTATTCGAGGTGCGCAGATATTCAATGGCTGCGACGAGGAATTGTCAGAATCCGACGTGCTGGTCTCTGGCCAGCTGATCCAGAAGATCGGCAGCGACATCCCGACACCGGAAGGCGCTTTCGAGATCGATGCCGAGGGTTATACGCTCATCCCAGGCCTGATCGACAACCACTGGCACGGGATCTTTGCCGAGGCCACCATCGCCCAATTGGCACTGACCGGCGAGGGGTACTGGAACCTTCTGGCCGCCAAGGCGCAGAACAACGCGCTTGCCCGCGGCTTCACCACGGTGCGTGATACTGCTGGCCCGATGTTCGACATCGCCAAGGCAACGAACGAGGGTCTGATCGACGGACCTCGTGTGTTTCCCTCGGGACCCGCGCTGTCGATCACAGCGGGCCATCAGGATTTTCGCATGACGCGAGATGTGCCGCAGGGCGCCGGCGAATTGCACTCCTTCGAGCGAGGCAACATGTTCTACATCACGGACGGCGTACCGGACGTTCTCAAGCGCACGCGCGAAAACCTCATGCAGGGTGCCACCCAGATCAAGCTGATGGCGGGCGGCGGTGTCACCTCGGCTTACGACCCGATCCACACCATCCAGTTCACCGATGAGGAATTCAAGGCTGCTGTCGAGGCGACAGAAGCCTGGGGCACCTATGTGACCACCCATGCGATCAATGACGAAGCGGTTCGACACTCCATCGAAAATGGCGCGCGCAGTGTTGAGCACGCGCATATGTCGACTCGCGAAACACTGCAGATGTTTAAAGACAACGATGTCTGGCTCAGCATGCAGCCATTCCTCGATGACGAAGACGCACCGGCCCTGAACGAGTTCCAGAAGGCCAAGTACAAGTTCGTCACCGACGGAACCGATTTCGTCTACCGCACCGCCAAGGAGTTGGGCCTGAAGATTGCCTTCGGTACTGACACGCTCTTCAGTGCGGACCTTGCGAAACGTCAGGGCGCGGTGCTGGCGAAGATGGAACGGTGGTTTACCCCCTACGAGACGCTGAAGATGGCCACCTGCGACAACGCCGAATTGCTTAAGATGTCGGGGCTTCTAACGCCCTATCCGCTCGGGCCGCTCGGCGTGATCGAGGAAGGTGCCTATGCAGACATGATCCTCGTCAACGGCAATCCGCTGGAGGACCTGCAACTGATCAGCGATGCGAAGGCGAATTTCGGCATGATCATGAAGGATGGCACCATATACAAGTTCGACATGGAGTGAGCATCATATCGCGTAGAACCGTGATTGCCTCTTTTTTGTCCTCGCGGCGTCGATCGCGGGGGCGCAGGATCAACCTGCCGGGCCCATTGTTATTGCCAACGTCAACGTTTTCGACGGTTTGAATGAAGAACTGATCGATGGCGCCAATGTCGTGGTCTCTGGCAAATTGATTGCACAATTCACTACTGAGGAGGTCGCAGTCGCAGGGGGGCAGGTCATCGACGGTGGTGGTCGCACGATGATCCCGGGTTTGACCGATTCACACTGACACATGAGCCTTGCCGAACTACCTGTCTGACGTCAGCGCTAATGGGACAGTTTAGGTTGATTTGATAAGAGAGGGTTTCTGGCCCATCGTAACCACCAAAGAGTGGAGATGAGACAGAAACCCGGAACCAAGCGGAGCCACGGTGAGAAGGTCGTCAAAGACATTCGCCGTGCGACGCGCAAACAGTATTCTGCCGAAGAGAAGATCAGGATCGTGCTGGACGGTCTGAAGGGCGAGGACAGCATTGCAGAGCTGTGTCGCCGTGAGGGCATAGCGCAGAGCTTGTATTGCAGCTGCTCCAAGGAGTTCCTTGAGGCTTGAAAGAAGCGCGCAAAGCCGCACTCGAAGGCATCATCAATTCGGCATCAAATGATCCGCCGGTTGTGCTGCACCCCGTGATCCAGCCCCCTGAAATCAGGCCATTGAGGTGTTAGTAATCCGTCCAAGCAAAGGATGGGCTATGAAACGCAGATTTAGCGACGAGCAGATCATTGGAATGATCAAGGAATACGAGGCGGGCGTGAAGGCTCAGGAGCTGTGCCGCAAATACGGGATCAGCGACGCGACGTTCTAGAAAAACAAAGCCAAGTTTGGCGGTATGAATGCCTAGGATGCGAACAAGCTGAGAGCGCTGGAAGACGAAAACAACCGTCTGAAACGGATGCTGGCGGATGCCATGCTGGAAAACGCGGCGCTCAAGGATCTCGCGACAAAAAACTACTGACGCCTGACGTTAAGCGAAGGGCCGTGTCGGACGTGATGGATCGGCACAGCCTGTCTGAGCGTCGAGCGTGTGAACTGGCCGACCTGCACAGGTCTGTCTTTCAATACCAGAAACAGGATTGGGGGATGCTCTCTGGCGTAGCACCGTTGTAGCACCGGGCGAGGATGCCCCACGCGCGGAAATCGCCCTGTTGGACGCTAGCATATTGTGTTTATTGAGGTATTTTTGGTTGCGGGAGCAGGATTTGGCCTATACCGAACGTTAACGGAATTATTAATCTAAAAAGCCATCTCTACGCATTCCCTGTCTGTTTGAAATAATGGTCGCTTTGGACGGAAAAAGTGACAATCAAGAAACCCGTTTCCAGGTCCGCATTGAACCGAGGTGATACTTGCGACGAAGATGTCTGACGTCAGCGCCAATGGGACAGTTTAGGGTGATTTGTCGAGCCAATTTGCTGCTACGAGACGTGCAAGACAAAGCGTGCTAAAGTTGTAAGAGTATGTGTTTTTCTGCAAATGCCAGTTTTGCTGTAGGCGGCGTCTTGATCGCAAGTAGCGCGATCACAATTCCGCTTGCTTGGCGGGTCGGTGTACGTATCTTACCGCTAGCGACTTATCCACTTTTCTTTGGAATGCAGCAGGTTGCGGAAGGTTTTGTGTGGCTAGGAATTGAAAAGCACCAAGGTTATGAAAGTGTCTCAGCGGCGATGGTTTTTCTGTTCTTTGCGTACTGGTTTTGGCCAACTTGGGTGCCATTTTCAGCTGCTGCTTGCGAGCCGTACCGTTTTCGGCAACGCCTCTTCATCGCCTTTACAGTTTTGGGCATTGCTGGAGGGTCGCTCTTGTACCTGCCTATCATGTTGAATCCAAGCATTCTGCAGATTGACCTCATTCACAATTCGATCCGTTATTTGAATCCGGAGATGTTCACTAATGAAACGAGCAAAATGGTGGCGCGGGTGATATATGCCGTGATCATCTGTGTCCCGCTGCTGTTGTCTTCTCACCCTAAAATCAGAGTTTTTGGACTTCTTATCCTGATCTCAGTCTTGGTCGGCTTTTTCTTCGCGTCCCACGCTTTTACATCGATTTGGTGTTTTTTCGCGGCCGGTCTTTCCGCTTACATGATTGTTGTACTGCGGTCACTGGAAAAGAAAACTGGAACCGCTCCAGCCCTCTAATTCTCTTCTTACCGCATCGGCTGCAGGCTCCGATTGATGTCTTATGGAGCGACTGTTCTGGGCTCGAAGCGGACAGTCGGCAAATTTGGTGGAGCGTCTGCTTCGCGGATGGGGTGGATGGCGTCTGCAGCCAACCGTCGCGCTTTGCGGCAAACTGCAGAAGACATCTTCTGCAAGGAAAGGA
>NZ_JBQFZP010000035.1:0-9149 GCF_056542305.1 Ruegeria sp. AD9 | reverse complement strand
TCCTTTCCTTGCAGAAGATGTCTTCTGCAGTTTGCCGCAAAGCGCGACGGTTGGCTGCAGACGCCATCCACCCCATCCGCGAAGCAGACGCGCGACGCCCAATTGAACACCGGTTATCCGGGCGCTGCGTTCAAATCCGGTCACATCAGCGCGGCGTACGATACCGCCCAAGCCTTCGAAACGCTCTACAAGCCGCTCCACGAACTTAAAGGGATCCGCCAAAGTTCGATTGTCTGGCAGTAGGATGGCTTTGGTTATCTGATGGGTAATTTCCGGCTCGAGAATACGGATGGCCGCGGCGTCCAACACCTCATAGTCGAAGCCAAACCGTTCCAACATATCGATGCGTTCGCGGTCAGCCTGGAACTCGGCCTCATTGGCGTAAAGGGATAGGCACCCTGTTTGCGACAGCTGCTCCTCCATGCCAATTTCGGCCATCAGGCTCTGCGTGTCCGCCAATGAATGCTGACAAAGCGCCGCGCCCGCCGCTTCCAATCGCCTAACAGTGGACGGGCGGCTTGCAGCCAAAAAGCGGATGAACCAAGGGATCAGACGCGGCATGTAGCGCGGACTGACCCGGATCGGTCCTTCCGGGTCCATCATCCAGCCGGGAATCTGCTTCCATGTCGAGGGGCGCGCCACGGGCATGAATTCACTCACCGCAATCGACGCCATGTTGCCGAAGGATGCACCTGAACCGGGAGCGTCCCGGTCGATCAGCGTCACGTTTCGCCCTCGCTTCTGCAGGTCATAGGCGATGGCGGCGCCGATCACTCCGGCCCCGATGACAATTGTGGTTGTTGCAGTTGATGTGCTCATGGCACGCTACCTAAAATGCTGGACTTGGGGCGGCGGCCACCCCAAGCACAAGAGTCACATGGCCTGGATCGGCTCCAACGCCTCTTTCAAAGCGGCCTTTTCTTCATTGGTCAGCGGACCCAGAGGTGCACGGCATTCGCCCACCGGCAAGCCCTGCAGTTCGCAACCATACTTAATCTTTTGCACAAACTTGCCGCTTTCGAGGATGTTCATCGCACGGTACAGCTTGGCCATGATTTCCTTTGCCTTGGTCAGCTCACCCGCCTTGTAGGCGCGATCCAGATCGCAGCAGGCTTTGGCCAGGAAATTCGACGGGCCGCAAATCCAGCTGTCCGCGCCCCAGAACATAAAGTCCAAAGCGATGTCGTCCGAGCCTGAGATCAGTTGGATCTTGCCTTCATACCGAGTGGCAATATCGATTGCGCGCTGCAACACACCCGAGCTCTCCTTGATTCCGATGACACGCGGGTTGTCTGCGAAGTGATCCATCAGCTCGAAACTGATATCGCTGCCGTCCTTGGCCGGGTAACTGTAAAGCACCAGATTCACATCAACCTCGGCCAGCACAGTTTCATAGTGCCTGATCAGTTCGTCCTGCGTCGGACGGGTGTAGAAAGGCGGCGCCAACAGCACGTTGTCATAGCCGATCTCCTTGGCCATGGCGGTCTGTTCGATCACTTGCCGTGTAGCGGGCGCGTTGGTGCCGGCGATCAGAATCTCGTCATCGTTGGCGAACTCCTTGACGAATTGCAGAACCTGCTGCCGTTCCTCGGTCGACTGGCTGAAATATTCGCCGGTCGAGCCATTTGGCACCCAGCCCGTCACGCCCGCATCCCGGAAATGGGTCAGGAGGGTTTCGAAGGCGTCAAAGTCGATCTTGTTCGCCGCATCAAACGGTGTGACCAAGGCGGGCATGACACCCGAGAGTTTCACATTGTAGCTCATATCAACTTCCTCAGATTACGGCGCGTTCGATGACGCGTTCGCCTTTGGCAAAGCGCTCATAGAGAAACGGTGACAGGTCCATCGAACGAAATTCGCCATAGATGATTTGCTCGGCGACACCCCGACCTACTGCGGGGCCTTGTTGCGATCCATGCCCTGATGATCCGTTGGTAAAATGGAAATTCGACACCTCGTCATGCGGACCTATCACCACGTTGAAATCGAACGTGTTGAAATCGTAGTGCCCAATCCAATAGTCGATGACTTCAACATCCTTGAACTGTGGAATACGGTTGCGGATGATCGGGTGAACCTTGTCTTCCCAGATGGTTTCCTCTGCCGAAAAGTCGTCTGGGTCGACGGTTGCATCCTCGCCCAGAGGCGGACAGCCAACCAGGTAATCATCGCCGAATTGTCGGAAATGCACGCCTGTCGGGTCGATGGTCAGGGGCAGGTCGCGATCCAGCGGTTTTTTGGCGCGGAAAATGAACGTATAGCGCCGCTTGGCTTGAATATCGAGTTTGACACCGGCCATACCGGCGATCGTTCCGGCACGGGTTCCTGCGGCATTGACGATGGCGCCCGCCGCAATGACTTCGCCTGTGGCGAGGGTCACGCCGGTTACCTTGTTGCGGTCGCGCGTGATCGCGGTGACTGTGTTCTGAACATAGTCGACACCGCCTTCGACCGACTTTTTGATAAGCCATTCGATCATCAGAGGGGCGTTGTAATAGCCTTCGTCGACGGTGTTCAGGCTGCCCGCTTCGATGTCATCGAGGTTGTAGAACGGATACGCTGCCGCAATCTCTTCGGGCGCCACCATTTTGGTGCCTGCACCACATTCCTCCTGAACGCTTTGGTCCCGTTGCAGAACCTTGGTCAAATCCGGGGAGTCAGAGAGATAGAGATAACCGAAGTTGCGGATGCTGAGTTCGGGCACCTTCGGGTCACCGCCCAGGTTTTTGCGAAAATCGCGCACGAACTCTGCCGCGTACTGCCCAATCTTCACGTTGATTGGGTTGGCAAACTGCTGGCGCATGCAGTTGTTCGAGGCCCCGGTCTGGGCCTTTGAGAAGGTCGGGTCGGGCTCAACCACAAGAACCTTGCCCTTGAAGTCAGGATTCGAGGCCAGAAACCACGCAGTGCAGGCCCCCATCGTGGCACCGCCGATAATCACGACGTCATAGGCATCATGCTTCGGGGTTGCTGAAAACACAGGGAGATCCATCTCCCAAGAGGAGTCTTTCGAAGTCGGTTTCATGATTTTGTCTTTCGCGCTGGAACTCGGATCAGACCGAGCGTGTAATGCCGCCATCCACGCGGATGTTCTGGCCAGTTATATAGGCGCCGCCTTCCGAGGCCAGGAAAGCCACGGTCGCGGCAACTTCGTCATACGATTTGCCGTACCGCTCCATTGGGATCTTCGCCAGGAAATCCGGGTTTTCCGGCAGGCTGTCGATGAAGCCCGGCAAGACGTTGTTCATACGAACGTTGTCGGCGGCGTATTTGTCCGCAAACAGCTTGGTATAGGCCGCAAGCCCCGCTCGCATCACGCCCGAGGTCGGGAAAACCGCATCGGGTTCAAACGCGGCAAAGGTCGAGATGTTGATGATCGTGCCCGACTTCTGTTCAAGCATAATCGGCGCTACAATCCGCGTGGCACGTACAGAGTTCAGGAAGTAAACCTCCATGCCCTCATGCCAGTCGCCGTCGCTGATTTCCAGCACCGGCGCCCGCGGACCGTGACCGGCCGAGTTGACCAGCACATCGACGCGACCCCATTTCTCCATGGCCGCATCGACGAGCTTCTGCATGTCCGCGCTGGATTTGTTGGTGCCGGTCACGCCGATACCGCCCAATTCCTGTGCCAGAGCCTCGCCCTTGCCCGACGAAGACAGAATGGCGACATTGAAGCCGTCAGCCGCAAGCCGACGGGCGCTGTCTGCTCCCATGCCGCTGCCGCCGCCCATAATGATCGCTACTTTCTTGTCAGCCATTTTCCGTCTCCGTGAACCTCGTTGTATCCGTCTGGGTCCAACATCGGGCCTATCACAGCATTTGACCAATCAGTAATTCTGTCTTAACGCTGTAGAAATTCTACTCCCTTGGAGCAAGTACCATGCGCAAGCTACCACCATTGAACTCTTTGAAGGCTTTCGAGGCTTCGGGGCGTCATCTAAATTTCCGGCTTGCCGCGGAAGAGCTTGGTGTCACCCAGGGTGCCGTTGCGCAACAGGTGCGCGCGCTTGAAGAGTTGTTGAAAATCAAACTGTTTGAACGACAAGCCCGCGGATTGTCATTGACGGATGAAGGCCGGAAATACCTTCCCCCGATCCGCCGCGCCTTCGAGATGATGGCCGAAGCAACAGCCAATCTGTCGCCTCAGGACACCGTGGTGACAATCAGCTCAACCCCCTCTTTTGCAACAAAGTGGCTGGTGCCAAAACTGGGGACACTTGCCCTGGATCACCCCGAGATTCGCGTTCGCATGGACGCATCGAACGCGCTTGCGAATTTCCAGACAGATGGAGTCGACATTGCGATCCGTCAGGGCAAGCCCCCCTTCGGGCCGGGCCTTCTGGCGGAGCCGCTGTTCAATGCAGAGCTGATTGCGGTCTGCCATCCGGACCTTGCCGATGGCTCTAACTCGATCCGTTCCCCACAAGACCTGTTGACCCAGGTACTGCTGGAAGACACTCATGGCCAATGGCCCCTGTTTCTCGAAGCCGCACTTGGCGATCAGCCTGTTTCGGCTCTCAAGACAATGGCGTTCAGCCAAACGTCGCTCGCGATTGATGCTGCAATTGCCCGACAAGGCGTGGCGCTGACGAACCGGGAATTTGTCGAAGCTGATCTTCAATCTGGCCGGCTTTGCCAGCCGTTCGATATCTCGGTGACGACGGAAGAGGGATATTACGTGGTGGCCCCTCGAGCCCCCAGGAAACCTGAAGTTGTGGCAACAGTCAGGAATTGGTTGAAGGAACAAGCGTAGCTCGCAGGGCGGAAGAGCGCTCAAGTCCGCCGCCTCGTTCCAAAGCAATTGTGGCGCGTGATGATTCCCCGACTTTCTCACCTTCTTTGCAATCGACAGCATTGTCCGCTCTTCTGAACTCCGCCTGTATTCGAGCTTTGCTCGCGCAGCGAATGTCTCCTCTGATGAGCCGCACCGCAGCGATGGTGATCAAGGTCGAACGACGGCTATTTGCCGACTTCCCACCGTGGGAGGCGAATGCAAAATGAAACGTCGCTGATGGCTGAGAACCATTCTAACTGCAAAGCTTCGGCGAACCTGCGCTCGTGATTTTCCGGCCGTAGAACATGAGGCGGACTCCAGCCCAGTATGCCGCGGCCTCACACATGGGACATGGCCGGGAAGATGAGTACAGAACCGCTCCGCTCAAATCCCGGTCACTGAGACGACGCGCCGCGTCCCTGATCGCGGCCATTTCAGCGTGGGCCGTGGGGTCTTGATCCAAAATGACCCTGCTCCACGATTGGCCAATAATAATGTTATCGCGCACCACAACTGCGCCATACCCCTGATCTCCATGATCAATCGCATACTGACGCATTTCGAACGCGCGCTCCATGAATGTGGCATCCTTGGGATCACTTGGTTGAGGTACTGCGTCGTCCGCCCTTGTAGAAGTTTGGCCTACAGCGGAGCCACTCAATCCAATTGTCAGTGCGCTAAAGCCTGATGCGCCAAGAAAACCACGCCTCGCGAATACGAGGTCGCTGTGGCAGTCCTGTTCACTTTTTCTGATCTTGTCCATTGTGCCGTTACCCGTGAGATGTGTTCAAATCTGTCACCGCTCCACTACGAGAGGAACTTGATTTGAGGTTGGTCTCATCCAAGCTGCCATCGGCACCTGTGAGGTGGAACGCTCCGCTTCAGCCTGCTGGACTGGCCTCAGTCCTCTTTTCTTAGCCGCTCTGCCATCTTAGCAAATCCGCGCAGTTCGGCGTGTTCGAGCGGTGTAGTGCCGTTACGATCGGCAAGCGATCGGTCAGCACCAGCTGCCAACAACGCATCCAGAACCGCAAGATGGTCCAAGCCGCCGTCACCAAGCACAACGGCTTCGACAACTGCGGTCCAATGCAGATTGTTCACATGATCCAGAGGCGCGCCAGCAGCGATCAGCTGTCGAACAATCTCGACATGACCGAGATGCGCGGCTGCAATCAGTGCCGTTCCTTCATAAGGGCTGGTCGTTAGTCCGGGATCGTTTCCCAACTCGATTGCGAGCGTCATCAGTTCTGGATCATTTGCAACGGCCGCAATTGTGACAACGTCGTAGGCCTGACCTTCAAGCGCGTTCATGTCAGCACCGGCCTCAGCCAGTGCACGCAATGCCTCGTCCTCTGAAGCAAAGGCGGCCACATGGGCTGGTGTGCGACCCCGCGAGTCCCGTGCGTTGACGTTTGCCCCTGCCGCAACGAGTTGCCGGATCATTTTTTCGTTGCCGGTGTGAGCGGCTGCGAAGAGACCGTCGTATTGCGCGACCTCATCAGCCGAAGGCGGTGTCTGCGCCGTGCCTGCGCTGGCGGCAAGACCTATCACGAAAGCAAATAGTAGAAAACGAAACATGGCCGATCCTATTACCTACATATTGGTCAGCTATAGTAGTAGCGGATGCATTCAATGTCATTTTCCATTCAGGATCAGAGTCCATTCACGGGAATTGATTTCGCAATGTCATTGGACAGACGGGCTGAGTTTGCCGACAATCGCGTCATGGAACTGACGGCAACCACACCTGTCCACCTGATCCATGTGGACCCCGACATTAACATGGCGCGGTTCTATGGAATAGAATTGCAGCCGACGCTGTTTGGGGAAGTGTCCGTCCTTCGTACTTGGGGACGTATTGGGACAAACGGGCAAGCCATGATGGTGACATATGATGACGAAGCCCAGGCCGGTGAAGCGCTCCAAAACCTCGAAAAGCAAAAGCGACGTCGAGGATATGTTCCGCTCGCCCCGGCTCACATCCACTTTCCAGCCACCGGCCCGCGCCGGCTGAACCGGATCCAGAACTTCCACAACGCCCATCTGCGATCTCCCGCGACGGGCGCCGGGAGCCACTCTCCCAGCCCTCAACCCGTCACCGGAAAACCGGCACGCCTCTCACTCTGGTGATCTTTCGCATGCCGTCGTCCGCAAGAATGGCCCCTGATCAAGGCAACGTTCGGTCGGCTGATCGCTTCTTAACACATTGGCGATACATACCTTCGCGCGGGTCAGCGGGAGGTTCCATGAAACACAGTCTTAGCGAATTTCTCCGCCACGGTGGCAGTGGTCAGTACGTTTTCGCGCGGCAGAACGGAGCCGTGTACGGCTACCGTGCAGGCATTTCGATCAAATCGCTTTTCCCCGGCTATGCGGACCTGCGGACTGATTTCATCGACCAATTGGAACGCGTGATAGCCGACAACACCCGCATGCTGCTGAACGCTCTGACGCCCCCGGACACCGTGCCATTGGCGACCGACGCCAACCTTCGCGATGTTACAGATGCGAAGGAAGAGGCGCTGCGCCTGTGGGATGCGCGCTTGACGGCCATCTTCGAGGAATACGAAACCCACCCGCAACGCTTGCGTCCGTTGCGGGCGGCGATGGAAGAACGCCTGCTTCGGGCCTTCGCGGGCCTGATCAATCAGCTTCGGCAGCAGGATTTGGGGATCGAGCATTACATCTGGCGGTCTCAGGGCGACGCGAAAGTCCGTGACAGCCATGCCGAATACGACGATCAGGTGTTTCGCTGGGACGCCCCGCCCGCTGGCGGCCATCCGGGGCAGGCGCACAACTGCCGCTGCCATGCAGAGCCGATCACGCCAGGGTCGCGGACTGATGCAATTCTTGCAGAACTTGCCCTTCCGGTCGAGGCACCCGTGGACGCCATCTTGCGTCGCCTCGGTCTCCGCGCCATCGCGATCACACCACTTGGAACTGCCGCTCTGGCTGCTTTGGCCGCCAGCGGCGCCCTGCAGGAATTCACGCGTCTGGCCACCGGACGTCGGCTCCAACGTGCGGCGGAGATCCTTGGCGTCAATCCCGGAACGGCCGAAGGGCTCCTTGCGGCTATGGCCCACGAACTGGTGCAGGAAGCGGTCATCTCTGGTCTCGGGTCCAGTTTGCCGAAGTCGGTTGAGGCCGCGCAGATCGCAGGCCAGGCGGCCGCGCTTTACGAGATGTTGAACCCTGGCACCATCGTGCGTGTCGTCGAAGGGGATCCTGCCGCACAACTTGCCCTCGGAGACTTCGTGCAGCAAGGCTATAACGCATTCGCGGAAGGCCGGTTGCGGCTGCAGGACGGCACGATTGCCCAAGGTTGGGTCGAGGTTTTCCCGGAACTCACTGAGGGCGAGCGCCGGTTGGGTGAACTTCCTGGCTTCACGCCGGAACGCATCGACCAGTGGCTGGAAACCTATCCGGTCGAGACCCTTGGTCTGCCGAACCACACGGGCTCGCCCGCCGTCGAAGACCCGACCGGCAACATCTTTTCCACGCCGATTCCGGATGCGGCGGGTCCGAGCATTGTCGAGGCACGTCGGAATGAGGCCTTCACCACCCCCGACGGGAATACGATTGGCGACCATGGCAGCAAGGGCGACGGGCTGGAGTACATCACAGGAAAAGGGCACACTGCCGAACAGATCGATGACATCATTGCCAATCCCCGCCCCGATCTCAGCGGCATCGTCGCCGGACGTGGTGACTATAGGGGTCATGACATGACCTTGCTGACTGGACAGGACGGGCACTGGGTACTCTTGGGTCCGGAAGGGCACGTCGTCGCCGTAAGCAATAGGAACCGTCCTCTTCGGGACAGAGAAAATGAACCTGACCCGATCATCAGGCCGTTGGAGTGAAAGTGAATATGCAAAATGAGTTTGACGAAATGCTGGACAAGCTCGAAACGGGGGCCTTCGTGTACGTCGAGCCTTCTAGCAAGATGCTTGAATTCAACGAATACATAGCATCTCGGGGCTATAGCGTAGCCAGACTGGAGGTTGTGCGGCTCGAGGGCCAAGGGCCAGGGCGTGCTTTCGAGTACGACTTCCTGGCGAACGAGACCCCAGGCTACGAAAGGCAATGGCAGATCTTTATCGATCCGAAGCGATCTGCCGCAAATATCCGCGACATCGTGCAGCGCGCGTTGAGCGAGGGCGGCGAGTACCGATATCTGGTATGGGCCGAGGTGCCACCGTCCGGAGAATGACCGGTATGGGAAAGAGTAAAGGAAAAGGTGGATGAGGGGGACCGCGTTGCACGAATAGCGCTTGGGCCGGGATTGCCAACTTATTCTGCACTGATTGCAAAAGTCTGATGCGGGTACGATCACGCGGTCATGTCAAGTGCGTAGCTCCGCCACTGATCG
>NZ_JBQFZP010000034.1:0-9659 GCF_056542305.1 Ruegeria sp. AD9 | reverse complement strand
CAGCAAGTCACTGAACCGGCTGACAACCGAAACCGCCAAACTGGGGAATTTTAACCTGCCCGTTCTGGGGAAATTTGAGATGCCATTGACATGCCATGCGGGCTGCGCCGGAGCGCCTTGTCTTTATTGATGAGACCTCGGTCAAAACCAACCTGACACGGCTACGGGGCCGATCCCTGCGGGGTAAGAGATTGGAAATGGATGCACCTTTCGGCGCATGGGGCACACAGACCTTCATCGCGGGTCTCACCCACGACAGCCTGATCGCACCATGGGTCATCAAGGGGGCCATGGATGGTGACGCTTTTGCAGCATATGTCGCTGACGTTCTGGCACCGGAGCTGACACCCGGAACTGCGGTGATCTGCGACAACCTTGCCACGCACTACAACAAGTCGGCTGTGCAGGCCCTGAAGGACGCGGGTTGTTGGTTCCTCTACCTCCCGCCGTACTCGCCGGACCTCAATCCGATTGAAATGGCGTTCTCGAAACTGAAGGCGCATCTTCGGCGGATCGGTGCCCGCACATTCGACCAAATGTTCACCGCCCTCGCAGAAATCTGCGACCTGTTCACCCCGCAGGAGTGTTGGAACTATCTTTGCGAGGCCGGATATGCCTCAGGTTAAAAGCTCAAAGCTTTAGCTTAGCTGCATAACCAATGGCGAAATACATCGCATCAGAACGTCAAAATCGGCCCGACCAATACCCAACGGCTTGTCAGATGTTCTGATGCGCTCGGCAGGGGTTCACCTTAGATTCCTGAATATGGTGGCATGATTTCTGAAGAAATCTCGCCACCAGGAGAGGTGGATCACCTGCTTCAGGATGTGGTTCCGATACTCGGGAGACCTCAACAATGCCCGGGATTTTCGGGCGATCAGTTGTGGGGCGTATTGTATTTTTCGACTTCGCGTGCTGCCAAACCTCAATATGGCTTCGTCCACATGGGGGTTATTGCAGATACTTGTATCTTTCTGCGCTCGTTGTGTCAGGTAAGTCGCCATAGCCTCGAATTCAGCGACGACAGTCCCCATCCCGAATTGCGTCAAGTGTGCGTTCACTTTTTTAATATCGCATCTGCTACGCAAGCTGGTCCAGTCAATCCAAGACCTTAGATCGAAGGTTCCGTAGTGATACAGAGTGTGGGATATCAGATGGCACGCGCGATCTTCAGGTGACATTATGTAGAGGCCAGGCAGGGACGTTTCTTGGGCACGGGAAAGAACATCGCGTGCCGGTAATAGACGATCCATCGTGCCTCGGCCAACTGCTGTGTGCAACTCTACCGGAAGCTCCCAGTCCGCGTGGATAATCTTCGGAAGATGATGTTGAACGATACGGGTACCGCGCCAGTTTAGATCCGAGTTTGCGGAGGAGGTGGCGGTGGGCGGAGATTCTGCGCCAATGCCAAGCAATGCATCCTTAGCCGGCCCGACCAGTTCCTGCGGTATCAGAATATCAAGATCGCCGACAAAGCGAATTGCAGAGTCTTTATGCAGGGGGTCCAACGCGTCACCTCCACCCTTCATGACCACTGCCGGAACATCGGCCTGTGACAGGGCCTGGCGGATTGAGTGTAGTTGCTGTTTCGCTTGTGTTAGCCGCGTTGCGTTCGCCTCGTGCATTGACCTGAAATAGAGAAAAAGGTCCCGCGGGACGGTGCTGATCAATTCCTGGTTTTCAACCAGAACTTTTCCCACCAGCGCGTGGACGTGGTTGTTTTGAGCCACTCTTGCCAGGTGCTCGGGCCGCGCGTGTTTGAGCGCGGTCATCAGGCCTTCATCCGGCTGCCCTGAGAAGTAGGTGCGGGTCAACAGCAGGATCGCTTTGTGCGTGACCGATATTTGCCCGACAACATCCCTCATTTTGCCAGAAGGTCGAGGCAAATGGGAATCGACTGAGACGACGACGAAAACTTGAGGAGATAGAATGGCACTGTGTTGCAAAGCGTTGAAATCGAGTTGATTTGCGGACTTGCGCGACAGGGGCGGGCGCCTGACCGAATGCAGGTGGCAAAGGCTTCTTCCGGCGACACGCGTTCCAAACCCGGTTTTGTGCTGGCCATATATTGCGGAACGATCACAGCGTTGATCGGTTTGCTTGCACCAGCGGAGGAACCCGTGGGCAAGTGGATGTAAGTAACGCCATCTCTGGTGCTTTTGTGATGTTCAAATCGGCCAAACAGCTGTCGAATTTCTGGCAGGTTGTATGCGGTGGATTTGACAGCAGCGGCAGTGGGAAATGCGAGAACAGAACGCCCGTCACATGCGAGTGGGATGTGATCGTCTGCAAGAGAATGGCAGCCATTGGCCACGAGCCCCAGAGACAGGGTCGATTTGCCCTGGCCACTTTCGCCAATGAACGCCAGAACCTTTCCCGAGGGGCCAGAAACTGCGGAACCATGTAAAACTGCCCCAACCTCACCTTCGCCACACAAGACCTGTGCCGCCTCTTTCAGCAATAGAAATCTGGCCTCGTCCCGGTCTGTTCGACTCCAAATTGGTTTGCCCTGAAAACTCAGCGCAAGTTGACCGCTTTTGTCAGCCACACAGCGGAACGTTTTAGCGGGCCCGACTTCGCCCGCGTCATCACTGTAGGAAAACAGAATCTCATCAAGTTCCCTCGTCAATTCCCGGCTGTCCGTTTCAACGCTGAACTGACCCTTCGCTGACCTGTAACTCACAGCCTGGGTAATCGCCTCCCGGACTTCCAGAGGGGGGCGCGGGAAAGGGCGCGGTCTATCGTCAAACAAACCGGCATTCTTCCAGTCATCAACAATTGCCGAAATTGCTTTGGCCTCGTCCTCCGCTAAATATCCGGGGCCATTACCGTATAGTATTTCGTCCAGCACAGCACGCCCTAACATGTTGGTCAGGACTATAGATCCACTGGCTGGTGAGTGCATAGCGAAGGATTTACCGACATCAACAACCTCCAGCTTCGAGGCGGGGTATCGGATCTCACCAAGATCAATCAATTTAACAAATTCCGACAGATACAGGCCCTAGCCTCCATTGCGGAAAGCACCGAGGCCTGCATTTACAAAACCTAGATCTCTAAGAAAGGCCGCTTTGGCGAGATATTACCAAAACCGCGATCTGCGCGTCCGTTTCTTGGGTTTGCCCCAGCGATTCTTGAATTTTCTCGGTTTCTTTTTCGGAGAGCCACTGGCCGCCGATTTAGCCACCGCGTCGGACGCTGATAGCACCACCGTCGAAGCGCCGCCCACTACCGCAGAATATTTCAGGATTGCTGACATCACCTCGCGACGTTCAACGTCTTCGATAACGTCTTGTTTCTCGTCCATACCCGTTACCTTCACCACTAACATAGCATCAAATATCATACCAATTTCTGGGGGTTCGGGCAAGTAACTCTAAGTTCCATCAAAAGTTTCAACATTGAAACCTAACAGCGCTTACTGTTGCATTTGAGGCAACGAATAAGCTCGCCTTGACTAAATATGTGCCCGATCCGATGGAAAATTGGCTGATCCACGCGATTCTCTGTGGGGGAAATCCTAAATGTCAGGGCCGAATCATAAAATCTCGTCCCAGCGTAACGAACACGGAATGAGAATTGGCGCGCGGTTCCGCGCGTTCGTTGCGCATGCGATAGTTGTAACCTGTGCGAACGGCCCAGTCCTTTGTAATCGAATGCTGATACGCGGCAACAAAGTCGGCCCGGTCGATCTGGTTGTTTATTTCTTCACTGATCGTATAGCCCGCGTCCAAAACAATGCCTGATACGCTGTTGATCTGATAATTGTATCCTAGGAACAGTCCGGTCCTTACGACGTTGCCTTTTTCTTCGTCAAATTCAACCCAGCGCCGGAACAAGGCGCTGAACTCCCCTTGCGCCGTTTCCTGACGCCAGTTGAGTGATCCTATGACTGCTGACTGATCCAATTCGGAATCGGCGACGCCGATGGAGGCCGCAAAATCCCCTGTGGGCAAAGTGAAGGAACGTCCGACACTAAGTGTCTGGATCTCTCCGTCTTCGGTAACATATTGCTCGGCCTCGGCGCTCACTGATCCATTGGGCATCTCTCTGACCAACCGAACCAGGCCCTCGGGTCCATCCGACCGCGTTGTGGTGCCAAATTCACGGGTGTCAATGGTGGCATAGCCAAAGCGCGCATCAAGATTCCAGATCGGAGTAATCGCGTAGTTCAAGCCAATATAGTTTCTGACCGTTTCCCGGCGCGTGTCTTCAGTATCGTCGGCGTTGTAAAGCCGATAGGCGCCACCAAAAGTCCCTGTGACCGTTGGCGACAACCGCAGGCCAAAATCAGCGCCCAGATTGGTGCGTTCATTGTCAAACAACCCGGGGTCGGTTGTGTCAGTGTATTTCAGCGCCAGGTATTCCGCCGCGATTCTGGCTTCGAATGGACCTCCTCGCCCAAGTTCAAGCCCCGCTCCGGTTCTGAAGCGTTCCCGGTTCCCGGTCCCGTTCAGATTGTCCAGATCCGGCGGCAATAATATTTTGCCATCGGAGGTTTCAAAGTCCTGAAGGGGCCGCAGAAATTCAATGTTGGACTGAAGGTATCCGGCGCTGAAGCTGAAGCCGGAATTCGCGCCTTGCCGACCGTAGGTCAGATCGAGCCGCTGATCGTCGAGCCCCGATTGCGCACCTGGACCATCCACCGCCCGCACCACTGCGGATGCTCCAAAACTGAACCTGTCGAGCGGAGTCTCGCGGTTCAAATTCAGGGACAGACCGGTCTCGGCGAATGTCGTTCTTCCAAGGCTGACAGGATCGAGATCCAGGTTGTCGTCGGTTACAAAGCGTTGGCTAAAGCCCAGAACTACCTGCGTCCCGCCCTCCTGAGCAGCGACGGGCATACCGCAAAAGACAGAACACACACCAGCAAGAAAGCCGCGATAGATCAGATACCGTCCCACTATGGCCTCAATTTATTTCTATCATTATGCCGCAGTGTTTTGCTCAATGCAGCTTTTGTCCCGGATGCCCACCAAATGCGGGGTTTTATCATTTCACCCTATTGATCCACAGACTAGGACTTTGCAGCTGCTTCGTCTTCAATAAAGACTGCCCGCCACATAATTTTTGCATGGCGTATTGAGTTTGCAACATATTGAAACCTCGGGTGAGCGTAAGGGTAGGTGGCGCTACCGGGTCAGGCGTTTGACCGAAAGGTTGAAAACCCTTTGATGTTAATGAGTTAGATCGTTTGCAAGCTCCCTTAGGCGACCGAATTACAGAGGGTATTTCAGAGCGCCGTGGAGCACCTGATACACCGCTCTTGCCGGGCACCAATTTCAACATGCAATTCAGATATGGTTTTCGTTCAAGTAAAGGGTGAATCCAGCGACTGGAAAGTCGCCCGAAAACTGCGCAATCCGGATTTCATTCTGCTGCTTCTCGCGCAGGACTTGTGCGCCTGAATTGACGTTTCAGTATCAATTACCCCGGAATGATTTCACCGCCGTGTGCAGTGCAGCCAAGCTCTTGGACTTTTGGGGAATAGGTCAGATTGCCACCCGAACGGAGAAGGCCTTATGAGGCGGCACAAACGGTCACCCTGGCGCGCTGTTCTCCGATACCTTGAAGGGATACCCCACCAGGTTTCAGAAGAGAACACTGATGCCCAAATTTACCTGGATGCGCCGGCTATCCCCGAAATCCTCCAATCCGGTGGCGTAGCTGATCTCACCATATGCGCTGGCTGTTGGATTCCATGCATATGAAGTACCGGCTCCGATTTCTGCGGCCCACGCGTCGAGGTCACTGGAAATTTCCCTTCCGGATACAAACACCTGAGCGTTCCCTTCAAATTCGTGATAGAGGTTGAATAGCCCGTAGATTGACCCCGGCTGTTGATCATTTCCACTTTGATACTCGGCCAATATCCCCAGGCGGGCCAGAGTGCTTTTGGCGCTGGTGGGGTCCACCCGCTCTCCATTTGGGCCGGAAAAGCTGTCAAAGTTAACCGAAGTGTAACTAAGCTGTGCTTGCGGTGTGATGCTAAAACGGTTGCCAGTCTCGAATGTCCTGCCCAGCTCGATCGAAGCGCCGTAGCCGGTTCCGTTATTCCCGTTGATCAGTTCACCCAGAGAGTCCGATGTCAGGTCGCTGTCATACCAGTTGTATTTCAGCTGGCCGTCCACATAGAAGCCAGAATGCCCGTACCAGGTCGAGGCGATGCCGAAACTGTAGCCGGTGGTGTCGATGCGGCCATTCCCGAAACTTGAGCTTACAGAACTGTCTGCCTTGCTGTATTTGAAAGTCGGGCCTCCGACGAGGTATCCGTTCGAACCCGAGAGCAACAAGAAGTCCATGCCGCCGGAGATATTGAAGACATCAATATCCGCGCGCGCGTTCGTCGAACTGTTTTGTGGATCGACACGCAGGTCCGAGCCCTGAAGGCGCACCCACAGCGGCGAGCCGGCATCGATGTCGTCTACGACATCGGCCGAATTCATGCTTGCCAGAGCTCTTTCGTGCCGATCGCCAACTCTTTGCCTCAGCGACGGAAACGCGTTCAACGCCTGAAGGTTGCGCGCATAGTTTTCATAAACCGGGATCGCGGGTTGGAAGAAAGGTGTATTTCCGGTCCCTGAAACCAAACTCCAGTTACCGGCGCTGTTTTGTCTTAAGGTGTAGACATAGGCACCGGCAATCAAAGCCCCTTCACCAGACGGCGTTACGAAGTTTCCGCCCGAAAGTGTAAAATTCGCGGTGGATCCACCTGCTACGGTAATAACTTCGATCTCGGTCTGGGTGACGTCACCCTGGCCACCAACATTTTGTACATTCACAGTTCCGGTGCCTGATGCGTTCCCCGTTACAACGATGCGATCAGAAGTCGAGCCAGGGCCTGCGAGAGACGTGTCCAGGCGAATTTGGCCCGAGCCGGCATAGTCCCCGCGTATCGTAATCTGATCGCCCACAGCGCCGTCCTGGGTGGTTATGGTCCCGTTGTTGGTCACATTGCCGGAAACTGTGTATGCACCCGATCCACCCCCGGCCGCCTGGAACACGCCGCTGCTGAGGTTAAGGTTGCCCATCAATGCAAATTGAGTCCCGGCGTTCAGGATCGCCCCGTTGCGAAGGAACAGCCCGGTTGATGCCGACCCGTCGCCTATGGCGACAAAGTTGTCATTGAACGAAAGGCGGCCTCCGTCTGCGACAAAAGATTCAAAATTATAAATATTTTTTCCGACCAAATCATAGTTTTGGTTGGTTTGAAAAACAGTGTCAAAGCCGTCTCCGCCAGAGAGGATTGTATTGGCGCCCAATGCCCCGCCGGCCAATACAAAATCGTCTCTTCCGGCATTTAGCTGCACTGCCCCGTTCACACTGGCCCCGGAATTCAGCGTCGTGACGGAGTCCCCGCCGTTGTTGCGGATTGCGAGGCCGGAGGTCCCGGAAACGTTTGTCCCGGAATTGAGAGCAATTTCGGTCCGCGCCCCTGTGTTTGTTTCTGTATCAATAGCATAGCCGGTACCGCCGGAAACGTTGCCGTTTGTGGTTATGGACAAAGTGCCGGTGCCAAGGTTTTGCGCGAAAATCCCTTCTGATCCACCAGAAACGTTGCGAACTGAAACTGTCAGATTTGTAGCTGTGGCAGCATTCCGTGCGTCGACCCCTCTGCCAGTGTTTCCCGAGACGCTTTCTGCACTTCCAATGGACAGAGCACCACTTCCATTGTTGATCACGGAGATACCGTCTCGTGCGCCGCTTACAGTTCTGGCGGAAATCGTCAAATCCGAACTCTGCCCGGCGTTACTTGCCCGAATGCCATCGACGCCGGTTCCGGAAACTGTACCAACTACTGTAATTTGCAGCGCACCTGTTCCAAGATGGCGCGCGAAAATCCCATCAGTGGCACCTGTTACGTCCATTGTCGAAATGTTCGTTCCACCGGTGGCTCTGTTCGCAGTCCGGGCGTCAATTCCTCGCTGGTTGCGGCTGACAATGGTGCCGTTCGCGTCTATCGTCAGCGCGCCTGTTCCATCATGTTGTGCCCGAAGCGCGCTGCGGAGACCGGTAACGTCGCCGGTTGTTACAGAAAGGTTGGCTGCTGTCGTTGCATTTCCCGCCCAGATGCCGTGCTGTTGCTGGCCTGAAACAGCGCCATTCGACGTAACTTGCAATGAGCCGGTGCCGCGGTTGGTTACAGCCAATCCGCTCAGTTGACCGGCTATCGCAGAACTGTTTGTATCGGAAAAAACGATATCGCCCGTAGCGGCGCCGGTGTTTTCCAGTGTGAACGCATTTCCCTTCGTCGTCGTGATGCCAAAGCCGGCATTCGTTGTAACGTTCAATCCGCCGCCTATTGCACCGGGCGTAAGGTTCTGAGTGGTGTCTGTTGCGGGGTTTGCAGGTGAATTGCAGCTCCAGTTGCCCGATAGCGGGACGCTTTCCATACAATTGCCTGCTGTGGCCAAATCACTGCTGAACAATATTGCCAGCGAGCCCAACCCGATAATCACCGCTCCGACCCTGGGATAGGCATCGAAGGCCCCGAGGCTTGGCGATAGCGATAAGGTCTGATCGCTCAACCCGGCTATAAAGTGGCCACGTGGGGATCGTTTGCAACTGCCAATTTTGCGGCCCGAAGTTTTGAGACGTGCCAGGCGTTCAGTTTTTCTCATTCTTTAAACTCTTCACTTGTTACAACTCACTACATCTGCACCAGAGCAGACTTTGCATTTACAGTTCCCGTCGGTTAACCGCAATGACCCGAAGTGGGCCCCGAGCCACCAGTGGCAACTCTGCACACTGGTTCTCGCGAAACTTGAATTGCAATTCTGCAATTTTTCATCGTTCCAAACTACACTTTGCCAAAGCGGCTGCCTGTGCTTCCCGGACACAGGAAAACGTTCGCCGGGGTTTGCTGTCACCTGTCTTCCAATCGGATCCAGGGCACGGTTAGACGATGTCGCCCGCAGAATCCACTCTGGCCACTCTAGCTTGGCTAAGTAACCAAATGTTAAGGGTTTAGGTCCTGTATGTTGTCAATGCTTTTGGGCGAGAAAGCTGTGCGCCTGTCTGAACATAAAACAATTTGCTGAGTTGCGAAATCTGCCCCACAAATTTGATCAATGGTGCCGTGTCTCGTTCTGCAAGGTTTTAGAAAATTAATATTTTATAATGAGTTAAGGGAAATTTTCTTCACGGGCAATAGTCCCGCAAGGTCGTTGGAATCCGACCGCCGAACCCTACCGGGAACGACCAAACGGCTTAAGTCTGTTCTTGCACCAGTTGATGCAAATGCAGAAACAAATAGGAAGCTCAAAGGGATCTGTTGCAAACTTTTGACCCTTGACCTTCATCGCGTTAGCACCT
The DNA here is from genome assembly GCF_056542305.1 of Ruegeria sp. AD9. NCBI lineage: Bacteria > Pseudomonadati > Pseudomonadota > Alphaproteobacteria > Rhodobacterales > Roseobacteraceae > Ruegeria > Ruegeria sp. AD9. Next base: position 344 of record NZ_JBQFZP010000034.1, on the reverse strand, counting down.
GTGTGGCGAACGGCATTATCCAGTTGAAGGTTGGTCTATGATTTCTTTCAAGGGTGCGCAGTATCCGAAGGATGTGATCCTGTTCGCGGTCTTCTTTTATGTCCGCTACGGTGTTTCCTACCGGGATCTGGAAGAAATCATGGCCGAACGCGGCGTATCGGTTGATCACACCACGCTGAACCGATGGGTCACACGGTATTCCGGCGCGATTGCAGAAACAGCGCGCCGCCGCAAACGACCATGCGACCGCTCCTGGAGAATGGACGAGACTCTGAGTAATTGAGCGACAGCTCTCTTGGCCGGTGCATGATGGCATCGGAACAAAGACAGGAGAGTAAAATGGA
>NZ_JBQFZP010000033.1:0-10749 GCF_056542305.1 Ruegeria sp. AD9 | reverse complement strand
GCTTCGGCTTCGGCTTCGGCTTCGGCTTCGGCTTCGGCTTCGGCTTCGGCTTCGGCTTCGGCTTCGGCTTCGGCTTCGGCTTCGGCTTCGGACAGGACTTCTTCTACAGGTTCAGCCGGGTCAACAGGCGTATCTTCCTGCCGCAGATCAGTTTCAACTGCATCATCTGCTAGGAGGGGTTCCACCGGCTTTTGATCGGATTTCTTCTTACCAGCCACCGCAATATTCCCCTTATCGAATCCAAATTCAGATGAATAACAGCCCAGGTTAAGTTAATCGGGGACCTCGCCACCCTCAACCCGCAACACATGTTTCACAAGCTTTTTAACAGCTTTACGCATTTTCTTCGGTGTCGGATGTTTTGCAATCTTCAGGTGCTCATAGTCCAAAGAATAAAGGGGATCAGCCGTAGCCTGGCTGATCGCAACCAGCCAAAGGGGGGCTGATCCGGCCCAGATATCGGCAAAATGTCGCGCCGTGCGCGGCGAGAAAAGCGGAGCAATTATCGGCAGATTTCCTTCGGCGGCCTCGGTGGCCTCGGGTGTTAGCGGCAACAACCGCTGCTGATAGACTGGCTGTTCCCGAACGGTCAGACCAGATTCGGTCAGGCGGCCAGCGATATTACCCCGTGTATGTTCACCCCGCAGGTGCAAAAGCGGGCTTTTGGGCCGATGCTTGAGCAGATGCCCAACCAATTCTTCTGCCGTGGTTCCGACCATCTTGGCCTGCCACCCATACCCTTTCGCGGTACCGGTTGTTGCGGGCCCCACGCAATAGGCCGGCAGAGTGCGGTCAACACCTTTCGAAACCGCCGCATTTACCGCATTGGCCGATGTAAAGATCAATCCTTTTACACCTTTGGTATCCACCGCAACTGGCAGTGGCCGGATTTCCATGATCGGCGAATAGAGGGCCTGTACCCGAGATCTGACGCGGGTTGGCAACTGCTCGACAAACCTTTCCGAGGCGGAGCGAGGGCGGGTCATCAACAAAAACAACGTGTGGCGCCTTGACCCTTCAGGATTGTTTGCATCCGCGCAGGGTGATACCCCGCCGTATATACATGATGCAACGGATCAGGGTGATGGTGCAAACACTTACCGTATTGGGTTTGGAAAGCAGCTGTGACGACACAGCCGCAGCTGTCGTGCGCCAGACCGAAGGTGCCAAAGCCGAGATCCTGTCTTCTGTGGTGCACGGTCAAACCGATCTGCACAGCGCCTTTGGCGGTGTCGTGCCCGAGATTGCGGCCCGTGCGCATGCCGAAAAGCTGGATGTCTGTGTCATGCAGGCACTGGAGGCCGCCGGTCTGTCGCTGCGCGACATGGACGCTATTGCCGTCACCGCCGGGCCCGGTCTGATCGGAGGGGTCATGTCCGGTGTCATGTGCGCCAAAGGGCTAAGCGCCGCCACGGGCTTGCCGCTGATTGGCGTCAATCATCTTGCCGGTCACGCCCTGACACCCCGCCTGACGGACGGCATCGCCTTCCCTTACCTCATGCTTCTGGTGTCGGGCGGCCATTGCCAATACCTGATCGCCCATAGCCCCGAGCAGTTTACCCGCCTGGGCGGTACAATCGACGACGCACCTGGGGAAGCCTTTGACAAGACCGCTCGCCTGCTGGGCCTGTCGCAACCCGGCGGCCCGTCTGTCGAGGCTGAGGCCCGTGATGGCAATCCCCAGCGGTTCCGCTTTCCCAGGCCACTACTGGACCGGCCCGGCTGTGACTTGTCTTTTTCGGGCCTTAAGACGGCGCTTATGCGGATGCGCGACCAAATCGTGGCCGACAAGGGTGGGCTGACCCGTCAGGACCGAGCTGATCTGTGCGCAGGATTCCAGCAGGCCATAGTGGACACATTGGCCGAGAAAACCCGCCGCGCGATTGATCTGTATCTTGATCACAACCCTGCTGATCCCGTTGTCGCGGTTGCAGGTGGGGTGGCTGCAAACTCGGCAATTCGGGCAGCGTTAGAGTCTGTTTGCGCGCAGCAAAGTGCCCGGTTTACGGCACCTCCGCTGGCTTTGTGCACAGACAATGCCGCGATGATTGCCTATGCGGGCCTTGAACGCTTTCGCACCGGCGCGCGCGACGGTCTGGACCTGACTGCCCGCCCCCGCTGGCCGCTGGATCAACGCAGCCCGGCAATGCTGGGCAGCGGTAAGAAAGGGGCCAAGGCATGAACGTATCTGTCCTGGGATCCGGCGCGTTTGGTACCGCTTTGGCAATCTCGCTATCAGGCAACGGGCCAGTAACGCTGTGGTCCAGAAACGCCGATCAGGCGCGGCAGATGCATGAGACGCGCGAAAACTCCACCAGGCTGCCTGGTGTTTCCTTACGCACGAACATCGCCGTTACCGCAAATATCGCGGAGGCGTCGAAAGCTGACATTCTGCTTTTGGCCGTTCCCATGCAGCAATTGCGCAGCGCCTTGCAGGATCACGCCCCGGTGCTGCACGGCAAGACACTGGTCGCTTGCTGTAAGGGGATAGAGTTGGATTCTGGCCTCGGGCCCGTTGCGGTCATCAGGGATGTTGTCCCCGATGCCCCGATCGCTTTGCTGACAGGACCCAGTTTTGCTGATGACATAGCGCGCGGTTTGCCCACTGCGTTAACGCTGGCTTGCGGTGATACGAATCTTGGCAAAACATTGCAGACCGAGCTGGCCACTGCGAACCTGCGCCTCTATCGGACCACTGACACAATAGGTGCTGAACTTGGCGGGGCGCTGAAGAACATCATGGCCATCGGTTGCGGCGCAGCAATCGGCGCGGGGCTGGGGGACAGCGCCCGTGCCGCGTTGATGACTCGCGGTTTTGCGGAAATGCAGCGCTTTGCCGCCCTGCGTGGCGCGCGCCCTGACACCCTGATGGGCTTGTCCGGGCTTGGAGATCTGGTGTTGACCTGTTCCTCAGAGCTGTCCCGAAACTACCGTTTTGGTCTTAGTTTGGGCCTGAACCAACCATTTGACCAACATACTACTGTCGAAGGCGTCGCCACCGCGCGCGCCATGTCAGAGATTGCCGTGAAGGAAGGGCTGGACATGCCCATCAGTACAACGGTGGCGGATCTGAGCCATGGTGCCTACAGTGTGACCGAGGCCATCCAAAACCTGCTCAATCGCCCACTCAAGGAGGAATAACATGCTGATCGCACTCATCGCCCGTGACAAAGCCGGGGCACTGCAAACCCGGTTGGACAATCGCGCGGCCCATCTGGCCTATATCGAAGAAACGGGTGTTGTATCGCAGGCAGGGCCGCTGCTGGATGGCGACGCCATGATCGGTTCGCTGGTTGTGCTCGACGTCGAAGATCTAGCTGCTGCGCAAAACTGGGCAGATAATGACCCCTATGCGAAGGCTGGATTGTTCCAGTCGGTTGAACTGATTCCCTGGAAAAAGGTGATCGGCTGATGGCATATTGGCTATTCAAGTCCGAACCTTCGACCTGGAGCTGGGAACAGCAAATGGCCAAGGGGGATAAGGGCGAGGAATGGGACGGTGTGCGCAACTATCAGGCGCGCAATTTCATGCGTCAGATGGCCATTGGGGATTGGGGGTTCTTCTACCACTCTCAAAAGGACAAGTCAGTTGTTGGTATTGTCGAAGTATGCGCCGAGGCACATCCCGACAATTCCACCGATGATGAGCGCTGGGAATGCGTGGATATCAAGGCCGTCCGGTCCTTTTCCAAACCCGTGACACTGGACCAGATCAAGGCCGACGAACGGCTTGCCGAAATGGTGTTGGTGAAAAACTCTCGTTTATCGGTGCAGCCGGTAACTGACGATCAATGGAAGGCGATATGCGCCTTGGGTGAAACGCAGCCGGATTGACCTGCCGTCCTGTACAAGGTGCAAAACTTCTCAAACGCCCGGCAAGGTGTTATGTTTCCAAGGGCTACGCCGGGTAGGGACCTGAAGGTTATAATTGCTCTGGTCGTAACCGCTTGGTGTTGTTCGGATAAATTCGATATGTTTTGAAAGTTTGAACCCCGTGTCTGACACTGAAAACGGCAACGGGACACTCGATAACACCGTTGCTGCGAAAAGCACGAGAACCTGGGAAGCGCGCCTCAAAGAGGCGCGGGAGAAGCGCGCGTCGGTGCTTGCGGGGGCGCAAGAAGAGGCGCTGAAAGAACCTGCTTCGACCTCTGCGCAATCGGACGTTCTGCCCCCACCGGACGATACAGATACTGAGCAGATCGTTTCCGAACGGGTCCGCTCGCTAAATCTGGACAAGCCACGCGTCAGAAAAAAACGGAAAACTCGGGTCGCGTTAGTACTGGTTGCCCTTTTGTGCGGGGCCGCCTTGCAATGGGTCATTGCAAATCTTTTAGATGACTGGCCAACCGCAGACGCAGAAGATCAGGCCGTTCTGAATGCGCTTTCTGAAACCTTTCTGGCCCCCGAAGAACCGCCTGAGGCCGCAGCCACCAGCCTGCCGGACCCGAAAGACGCCCCTATACCAGAGGATCTGTTGGTTTCAGGGCCCCCTGAGCCTGAGCCTCTCTCAATACCCGCTGACGTCAGCGAACCCTTGGACAAGCCAAATAGCGAGTCAGTCGATCCGGTTGTTTTGGATCAATCCAGTGCAACCCTTTCCCAGGAACTGGAAAACACTGTCATGCCGGAAAGCGAGTTTGCAACCGGCCCGAATCCCGAAGCGGTAACGGAGAAGCCGGAGATTTCCTTAACACCGCCCAAGATTTTCATTCCTGCCCGGATGGAACCCACGTTGGCCGCCGCGACCGCCTCAGACATTCAAGCCGCGATTCCTGCCTTGTATGATCCACGACTTCGCAATCCCAATCCGCTGAACAAGGGCGGATTATCGCAGATATCACAGATAACCAATGATCCCATTCCGCAAGAGATCGACACACCCGCCAACCCGCCCTACGCCGAGGTGAAACCGCTTCTTGTGACGCCGATCATTGATCTTGAGGTCTCGCTTTTTGTACCGTCGAGAGTTTCGCAAGAGACCAGCAACCGGGCGTTGGAACTGCTTGTCCGAGGTCAGGCAACAGTGGTGGCAACAGCTCGGGTGGGATACCGGGTCAGAGAAACCCAGGTCCGGTTTTATCACCCCGATGACGCCGAAAACGCCGCGATGGCCGCCGATGCACTGGGGGGTATTGCACGGGACTTCACAAGCTCGGGCAGCAAGACGCGCCCGGGGCGGATCGAGGTTTATCTGGAAGGCATCGGCGGAAATGCGGACGACAATTCAACCGTTCAACCTGACAACGCAGAAAACCTCATCGCGCGTATTCTTAAAGAGTTCCGATGAGTAATGAGGGAAGGCTCTGACGATACAGAACCTTCCCTACCCCCGCGTGCTCCCTACTCACCACACGCGTATGGAAATGTCTGGTTCTGACCGTCCTGGTCACGGATTGACCTTAGCCCAACCGCGCGCAGCGTTTCAAACGCCAAGTCCTTAAAAAACAACTCAAATACGAAACGCCTGCCGGAAAGACGGCAGGCGTTTCAGGATTGCGCGGTAAGATCAGCCGTAAACGGCTTCTTTCCCGAAATGCTTGGTCAGCATGTAATAGACCACGGCGCGGTATTTGTTGCGCTCGGACATACCATAAGTTTCCATGGCTTTGTTGATCGCTGCCATCAGCTCGGGACCATCTGACAGGCCCAGTTTCTTGATCAGGAAGTTGTTCTTGACGGTTTCCAACTCGGGCGCCTGGCTGGCTGCAACAGTTGCCGCATCTGCGTCATAAATTGCCGGGCCGCAACCGATTGTGACCTTGGTCAGCAGGTCCATATCAGGGTTCATCCCACATTTGTTTTTCAGATCTTCAGCGTATTTGGCTATCAACTCGTCGCGCTTGCCCATGTCCCAATCTCCTTTATCCGTTAATCCGGCACCAATCACCGATAGCCGAGACTAGACGTGTCACAGGTCAGCCCAAAAGGATAAAATATTGCGTTTCCTCCCCCTTAACGAGGGCTGGAATGCACGGGATGCAAGACCTATCTGCAATACCCCCAACCAGAACCTTGCAGGTGAAAATGATCCGCGTGCAAGCGATTGAAGTCCGGGCCAAGAACCACACGAAACCAGTCGCACGCGCCCCGCCAGATTTGCCGCAGGAATGCGGGTTCGGGTCCGGAGCCCTGCCAGTCATTTAACAAGGTCAGCACGCGGCCATCGGTCGTCTCCACACCGATGATATCGATCGAGTCCGCACGGGCATGGCTGCTCCATCCGTTGTTTTCACCCTTCAGGGTGCGCATGCGTCTGCAATTGTAGCTTCCGACATGGCGCAATCGGGCAATGCCGGTTCCAAGCAGTTCGTACGCGGCCGGCTGAACGACATGGTGTTCCCACATCGTCAGCCGCAATGTTGTGGCGCAACTGGTTTCAACGACTTCGATGTGCGAAGTGGCCAGCCGGGTCAGTAGACCCCGTGCGGCAATGCCACAGTTCTGATCAATGGCCAGATCCTCCATCGCCTCGAAGTGAACGCCTGCTTCGGTCAATGTAGCCCGACACTGGGTTTCATCCGCCAAGGCCCGGTTCAGTTGATACCTGGTGACCGGCGTGACCGGCGCGCTGACTTTAAGGTCATGCAATGGGTTCCAGTGAGATGGCACCGGTGTCTTTGGATGCGCCAGCAGCACCCAGCCACCGCCACCCAGCACGATCGCCACAACCAGAACCCTGAAAACAAAGAACGCCGCCGAGTAAAGAAACCGGCGGCGTCCGTTATTCTGTGTCATCGTCAGACGACAATCAGTAGCGGTAGTGTTCCGGCTTGTATGGACCTTCTGGTTTGACACCGATGTACGCGGCCTGATCCGCATCCATCTTCGTCAGCTTCACGCCGATGCGATCCAGATGCAGGCGGGCTACTTTTTCGTCCAGATGCTTGGGCAGGATGTAGACCTTGTTCTCGTACTGATCACCTTTGGTGAACAGCTCGATCTGTGCCAGAACCTGGTTGGTGAACGAGGCCGACATTACAAAAGACGGGTGACCTGTGGCGTTGCCAAGATTGAGAAGGCGGCCTTCAGACAGCAGGATCAGACGGTTGCCCGAAGGCATCTCGATCATGTCCACCTGCTCCTTGATATTGGTCCACTTGTGGTTCTTCAGGCTGGCCACCTGAATCTCGTTGTCGAAGTGCCCGATATTGCCGACGATGGCCATGTCCTTCATCTCGCGCATATGCTCGATGCGGATCACGTCCTTGTTGCCGGTGGTGGTGATGAAGATATCCGCGCTGGCAACTTCGTCTTCCAGCAGGGTTACTTCGAACCCATCCATCGCAGCCTGCAGCGCGCAGATCGGGTCAACTTCGGTCACCTTCACGCGCGCACCCGCGCCACGCAAGCTGGCGGCTGAGCCCTTGCCGACGTCGCCATAGCCGCAAACCACGGCAACCTTACCGGCCATCATTGTGTCGGTGGCGCGGCGAATACCGTCAACCAGCGATTCCTTACAGCCGTATTTATTGTCGAATTTCGACTTTGTGACCGAGTCATTCACGTTGATCGCCGGGAACGGCAGGTGGCCGTCTTTCACCAGCTGATACAGGCGGTTCACGCCGGTAGTGGTTTCCTCGGACACGCCTTGGATCTGGTCGCGCATCTTGGTGAACCAGCCGGGGCTTGCCGCCATGCGCTTGGCGATCTGCTTCTTGATCACCTCTTCCTCTTCCGAACCCGGAACAGGGATGATGTCTTCGCCCGCTTCCGCACGTGCACCCAGCAGGATGTACAGGGTCGCGTCGCCACCATCGTCGAGAATCATGTTCGGACCGTCTTCGAACAGGAAGGATTTATCCAGATAATCCCAATGCTCTTCCAGCGTCTGACCCTTGATGGCGAAGACGGGAATGCCCGCCTCGGCAATCGCGGCGGCGGCATGGTCCTGAGTCGAGAAGATGTTGCACGACGCCCAGCGCACATCCGCACCCAGCGCAACCAGCGTTTCAATCAGAACGCCGGTCTGGATGGTCATGTGCAGCGACCCAACGATACGCGCACCTGTCAGAGGCTTGCTTTCCCCATATTCCGCACGCAGGGACATCAGCCCCGGCATCTCGGTTTCGGCAATGTCCAATTCCTTGCGGCCGAACCCGGCCAGCGAAATGTCTTTAACGATATAGTCCACGGCCATCAGGCGCTCCATTTTCGGTAAATCACAGTCCCGGCTGCCCCTAACATTCCTTGGGGCAGGTGGCAACTTTGAAGACTAATACCGGAAGCCTGGTGGCCGCTTTCAGCTTGGCGTGCCTTCGATTTTTATCTTTGGTATCGCTTCAAAAAAATCGGTGCCAACGGCAACAATACAACTGATCCCGTTCGCATTGGTTACCAAAACGGTATAACTGCCCGTTTCCTTCGAGGCCCAGACCTCCATCACAGATTGCGCGTCGCGCGTCTTTTGCAAACCGCCGAAGGCCAATTCCTCGGCGTAGTTTTCCTGCAATTTGGTGACAATATCGTCGCGATCTGCGCAACTTCGGGCAAAAGCTGGCGGGGCGGTCGCGGCCATTCCAAAGGTCAGGGCAATGGCGAATAAACGCTTGAACATGACAAACTCCTATCGTTTCGCGTTTCACGGTCGAGAGGAGCACACCGGGAGAAGCATGTGCCCCCCTCGGTTTTGATGTCGGGATCATGGCGCGCCGTTTCAAAGCACAAATGCTCAAGAAACTGTTGGCAGCAAGTGATCCAGACAGGTACATCATAGCACAAAAATATGGCGCAATCGCGTCCGGTCAGGCGAGGCATAGCAAAATGGCAACACAACCCAGGGCATGGCAGCGCATGTTATCGGGGCGTCGGCTGGACCTGCTGGACCCGACCCCGGTGGATATCGAGATAGAAGATATCGCCCATGGGCTTGCTTTTGTGGCGCGCTGGAACGGGCAGACACGCGGCGATTTCGCCTATTCCGTGGCCGAGCATTCCCTGTTGGTTGAGGAACTCTTCGGAAGAATTGCGCCCAAGACACCCGTCAAATGGCGGCTGGCAGCCCTGTTACATGATGCGCCGGAATACGTGATCGGCGACATGATTTCGCCGGTCAAATCTGCCGTGGGCCCCGGTTACGGCGCGCTGGATGACCGGTTGGCGGCGGCGATCCACATCCGCTTTGGCCTGCCCGCTGCAGTGCCGAAAACGGTGAAACGGCAGATCAAAAAGGCCGACAAAATCAGTGCCTGGATGGAGGCGACGCAGATTGCGGGCTTCTCCGAGGCGGAGGCGACGAAGTTCTTTGGTCGCCCGGATAAAGCGGTGATGGAGGGATTGGAGATTTCCTTGCGCCCTCCCATTGAGGTGCGGCGGGCGTATATGGCACGGCACGAAGTGTTGATAAATCTTCTCTAGATTACCAATTTCGCCCAATGACGGCTCTGAGCCCGAAGCGGCCCCCATTGGTCGATTGCGGGCGAACCAAATATTTTTTGGCTTCTGGCAGATTGATCCACATCATTACGCAATAATACTCCGGTTTTAGCCTTACGTGCATGACTCGCTTAACTGTGCTGTGCGCCATTTTTTGCGCTTTGCTTTCCAACCACGCATTCAGTGACACGGTTGCAGAACCATGTCGGCGCAAGATTTGCACTGGCATGACGACAAACGAAGTGCGCCGAGAACTACGCAAGCAAGGCTTCAGAATAGATCACAATCTAGGTGAGAGACTGTTCCAGCGTTTATTTCCGATTCTGATGGGAGGCTCGATGGATTTTGAGTAGTACGAGTTTCATATCGCTGCAAAACAAGAACATATTGAAGTTAAACTCACTTTCGTATGATTTCCGAGCGGGAACAAGCGGCTTTCTCACATTGGTGCCACGCAAACGTTCGAAAGCGGGCAAGTGCCAGTGCTGGATGCTATGGAACTCTTGACGTCCAACGTATCTGTTGACACCGGTGAAGTCGAACCGCCAAGCGCAATGAAATGGGAAGAATGGCCTGCGCATTTCTATGACAAAGCGGATCGCAGTATTGTGAGATTCGTGTGGATCTATGAAGGTGGACGTCCGTATTTTGGTCCTGTTTCAACAATTTCAGGCAACATCGTTACGCAGAAGGCCGCGCGTCTTGACGGAGAAAAGCTAAAATACCCCGACGAAATCCATCAATTGTTTGCAAAAAGTGCCACGCTTTTTTTCGGGTCCGTGTGGTTCTGTTGCGAAATTTTTGCTGGGCTAGGCGAACTCACCAATGCAGCAGGTCAGGCGGCCAATTCGGCGAACTGGCGAAATGGACAGAGTCCTGGTATGACTTGACCCTTTCGGATCATGTTCGCGACTTCGATGCCTTCTAACGTCGAAGATGCACAGGTGAACGATTTGAAGCCGAGCATCGGGCGTGTTCGTCTTTTGATGAAACGGTGATCTTGTTCCACGATGTAATTGAGATACTTTCGCCTCACCATCTCGATTGGGATCGGGCAGCCAAAGCCTTTGAGCATTTTGTTGATGGCCTTGATACCTGCGGTGTTGGCTCCGCTTTTGTCGATCACAATCTTCTTCGGCAATCCATTGACCTCCAGCATCCTGGCGAAGAACTTTGTGGCTGCAGGCTCGTTTCGCCGCCTTGAAAGCATGAAATCAAGCGTCTTTCCGTGTTTGTCCACAGCCCGATAGAGACAGACCCAAGCGCCTTTAACTTTGATATAAGTTCTTTAATTGAGCAGCAGCTCTCGGTGATTTTATTCTGGTATCGACCACCTGCAAGGTTCTTTCCGAAGTCATCCAACTGGCGCTTCAT
>NZ_JBQFZP010000032.1:0-11448 GCF_056542305.1 Ruegeria sp. AD9 | reverse complement strand
TCTCATCTCCACTCTCTGATGGTTACGATGAGCCTGAAATCCTCCGCTACGCAATCAACCTAGTCTGTTCCATGGGTGCTGATGGCGGACATACACGCCGATTTAGGTAGAATATTGTGATTGCTCTTCAACAATCTCAGCAAGCACCTCTCCAACGTCTGCCGTAACCAGTCCAGTTGGCCCAGTATAAGTGCCAGAATAAGCCTTCTGGGCAGGGATTTCTCCGGCACCTAGGTCGACTGCAACTCTCTCCATTATTTCGGGAAGTTCGTCCTCAAGTGTCTTGTATGTTATAAAGCTGTCATGGATTGGCAGGCACGGTTGCCGCATTTCAACAAATCTAAGCATGATCGCTTCAGCAATGTCTGCGTCAACGCGTTGCAAATAGACGCCTGCCCCCGTCATAAAATACTCTTCTAAGACGCCATGATGCTTCAGGATGCCATTGAGGAAGCAATTCCAGGGCATGCCCAACTCTTCCTCGTTAAATTCTGGTACGGTGTGGGGTGCAGGTCTGCGGCTTGCGTTTAGCAGGACATTGAATGCTCGCTTTACAACCTTGCGATGGCGGTCTCCGAACGGCTTGCTGTAGGGATCGGTATCCTTTGGTATCTCGGCCCCAATGGATTTGTATAGAAGCCGCAAATGAATTGAAGAGAAATCGTACTCACACGTTAGCTTACCGTTTATCTTGATGTGTTGACGCCAAAGCCTTGGCACGCTCTGCCACCATCCGCCATAGAACCTACCACCTTCGTCCCACTGTGGGCTGTTGAAGATGCGGCACAGCCGGGTACGTGTTGTGTTTATGCGCTGATATCGAACGTGTTCACGTTCGACCTTAGCCTCCTGCACGGCGTCACTTAGCCGGTCCATCTCCATGCCGTTGGTTTGTTTTTGCGTCAGGTCCAGAGTGAGCCTATAGCCTTCGAGATGATTGTTGATTTTATCTACATTATCGCGCCATCGGACTATCTGATCTGTATCAGAAAAGGCGAAACGTTTCTTTGTTCCGTTGCTCTTAATTCGTAGGATGATTGGGTCCGATGTGTCGATAAGATGCTCGGGTCTAAGCCCAACCATACCCAGTTTCTCTACAAGCTGCTTTGTGCCTCTAACCCTCGTTCGCCGACCACTCGCTTCATTACCAACACTTAGCTCATCCACATATCCTGCTGCGACTAGACCCTTGTACGCGTCGAGGAAAGGGCGCGGTGATACGAAATCCGGCTGGCCAGGGTTCTTCCGGTTAAGAGCATTGTTGTCCTTTGCAACGCCCACTTGCATGTCCGCATCTGCAACATAGGCATCGAACAAATCTAAGCATATGGCCCTCAAACAACTGCGGAACCTAGCGCCGCTTGCCGCATCCCTTTTACGCCGATTTTCCCATTGCTCAATTTCTGCTTGAATATGGTCTAACCTGTCAAAAATAGCAGGTGCGAACTTATCTTTAGGTGCACGCCAAAGATTTATTGGCCTGCTAGGCACGTCGTTGTATTCCAAACAAGTTATTCCTCTTCAGATGAGAAGACTATGGGAAAGCTGTGTTGCTAGCGCCGGTGGCACAAATCATCAATGACCAAAAATAAATGCCAACTCAACAAACAGCAAAATGCCGGAAAACAAGTAGTCTATGCCGTCAATTGGGGTCATGCGGCTCGATAGTTTTAAGCTTCTCTACAAGCTGTTGGTTCAATTCATTGCCTTTTTGCCCATAGTGAATTTCTCGGTGTATATTTGGACAAATCGCGGCGACGTAACGTGGATCGTCCGGTCCATCATCTGACAGTCGGCGTGTGTGATGAACTTCGAGGTACGGTTCCCCTGACTTAGTGCGGAACGGCGCCGGCTTACCAGTAAGTTCACAAAGGCCTCCGGCTCGTGCGAGAATATAGTCGCGAACAGCCTTACTTCTTGATCTGTAGGCTGAACGAGCGTTTTTCCACTGTTTTGTCTGGGTGGGCACGGCTGCTGCAATAGCTTTTTCTCGCAACCGCTCTATTGCGCTAGTTTCTGATGGCGCGCTTGCTAATTCCGGAAACGGCTCAACATCGCTATCGAGTTTTATGAGATGAAACTGGATGCAATCACGCAACTTTTCATTTGTATCCAGTCCGCTCAGGATATCCCAAGACTGACACGCAAATCGCCCCAAGAACCGAACTGGTTTGGATTTACCGAGGGCTTCAAATAAAAGAAGTTCTTTTCCTAGTTTGTCATGATCTCTGATGGCAGCGTTACCACGCAGAAACTCCATGTCTCCAGTTTGTCCTTCTCCAGTGTACAAGAACACTCCTTCGTCTCGCCAACCGTCCAAATAGCCATGTTGTTCACCACTTTTCCCGGTGAAGATGAAGACGTAGGGATGATCCTTAGGGGTAGATATCCCACCCTGCATTTGCCCCCCGAATACGGCGTGAATGTCTTCGCGCCGGGAGTACTCAACGCCTTCAATAAACTCCATTGGTACCGCTCCTTCTAGTCAGCCATTCTGTGGACACAACAATCGCTAGAAAAATTATGAGGATTGAAGCTCCTGCCGTTCGACAACTCATGAGTGCCAATCTATCTTCTTTGTTACAGCCTATTTTGCTACTTTGCGGGACGCTTGTCTGGCTTCGAATTGCTCCCAAAGCTTCATATGCCCCTTCTGCCGCGCGTCAGCTAGCCACAATTTCTTTCTTGCATCAGGCTGCTCAAGAGCGCGGTACTTACCATCTGAGAACTTTGGCCAATCTATCGCCATTCCGAGCTTGACCATTTCTGCAGACAAGTCGCGGCCATCTTCCAGATAGCACTTTGCCACGGTACGACCGTGGTCATCCTCAGCAGTGACCTCTGCTCTGACTTTCTGCCCCTTACATAGGGATACCAAAGCCCACTTGGCCTTCTTGCCGTAAGGGTGGTCAATCTCCGGCGCATCAACGCCAAACAAGCGCACTTGCTTTTTCTGTAGCTTTATAGTGTCGCCGTCCACAACGTAGGCAGCGCCCTCCAATACTGCGGCGGTGGGCTTCGGTACTACACTGCCTGCATCGAAACGTGATGGCCGACTTGTGTTCTGGGAAGGCGACGTACCCAACCTCGGCTTCAAGTCCGAAGTGTCCTGTCGTGTAGGCTTAGTACTTTTGTCAGGCTGTCGTTTGCTACGCGCAATGAGTAGTACAGCCACCACAACGACAATTAGCAGTAACAAAACTTCCATAGTATCGAACCTTCTAACGATATATTTCAAAGTGCATGCAACGCAATCGTCGGTTGCATCGCCTTTTACGATTAAGAGTGGGGTGACCTAGCTCCTTGTTCAGCCAGCTTGGAGACTTTGCTCGAGACGTAGTCCTACTATTTTGTTCTTATCCCTTGTCGGAACTTTCATGTGCCCGTGGCCTGGCTGTTTCGCATGATCGATTGCACATAGAACTTCGAGATTTTCCAAAGTGTTATCGGTTACGACGCCATTCTTGTGATGGCAGTGCAGTAGATGGGGCGCCGACCTGAGGTTCACACCGCACGCCTCACAAGTCCAATTTTTCCCACGCCTAGTTCTCTTAGAGATCGCCGCCCAGTCGTTGACATAAACATTGGGTTCAGCAGTCGTATCCCTTCGCGAAGGCTTGTCGTGAAAGAAAGTCGAAAATTCTAGAAGGAACTGGCTAATCTGAAACTCTCTCCAAATTTCAGTCTTGGTTTGGGATCCACCAATCTCCAGCTCGAGCCTGTTGTGCGGTTGTTCATACCCACGCCAATTGATGGCTTTTAAGCAGTTCTTACAAACTTTGAGGGCTGCCTCCGTCTCGCCGCGTTCACCAGTATCTTTCTCGAGCCAATCCACAAGAAAAAGCCCATCCATTCGATTAGTTACCACATATCGCTCGAAACGCCCTGCTTGCCGCATGGTGTCCAGCGTTTCACATTCTGCAACATGAAAACGGCGCGATTTCTCAGGCTCATGTTCTAGTGTATAGCGTTCGGCTCGAGTGTCCTTAATGTAAAGGATGACCTGCTCGCCTTTATAAGAAAGCAAACCACCAGGACCACTTGTCACGTCATCAAGCGTGATTTCAATCCCAGACTGGAGTTGAATTCTGATCTCTTCTCGGGGATCGAGCGGGCCAGTTTTGGGCGTCCAAGAAGAATGGCCCGCTCCCATTGCGGAGCGAAGGCGAACTAACTCTGTGAAGTCCAAGTCGAGCTTCATTGCACTTCCTCGAGTATTTTAACAATTTGTGAGCGAGCCTTAGTTCGGACCCTAAATTCGACGCGGCGTGAAAGACTTGGATCTTCCGAGCCGAATTCGTCCAGCACTAGTCGACTTGAAGAAAGACCATTGGCTGTTAGCAAAGACTGCAACCAATCTCGTTCCTCGGCCACGTTTGGTAGCGTTAGAGCAAAGCTAAGAACTTCTCTGGTTCGTGCTTGCGACAGAGCCATGTTGTTGTAGTAGGCTTGTTCAGGCGACGCACTATTCCACTCAGACGATGTGTGACCCTCAATCCTAATCTCTTCGATCGCTGGCCTAAACTCTGAGAGAACCTCAACATAGCGTGGGAAAAAGTCGGAAAGGATCTCTCTAAACTTCGCTCGGATATTTGATTGGCCTTCGGAGAACAAAACTTCCGGTGCGTTGAACCGAATGAGAAGTGTTTCTTTCTCAATCTCGGCATTCCATAGCGGTAAGTCGGTCTCAAATTCTTCGACAAGTTTATCAAAAATTTTGGTTTCAGTTTCCTGCCATGTTAACGCAATCTGAGCGATACTCTGTTTTTGTTTCTCAAGTTGCCTTTTTTGCTCCTCTAGTTGCTCTTTTTGCAACTCTAGTTCGTTGTTTTGCTCTTGAAGCGGCCGAATGAAAACAACGGCAATGAAAAGGAAAATCACCATCAGACCTGCCATCAAGTCTGACACAGAAAGCCAGTCGCCTTCATCGTCTTTTTTAGACGTCCCGAAAAATTCGTTCATGCGTTAACTCTACTTGAGTTGACCAGCGTGCGAAGTTGCTCAGTCAATGGCGAATAGTCAGAAACGAACTTCTCGGACAGCGAAGCGAGATTACTGCCGAGTAACTCCAACGACCTCTGCAGTTCTTGCTGCATCTGTTGATCAAAATCCGCGAACTGTTGATTGATCTTCTCGGAGCTGGACGTCCATGCCTCTTGAATGGCCTTTTGGGCCTCCCCCGCAGCAGCCTCAATAAGTTCCCCATGTCGATTGAACTCTTGCGATGCCCTTTCGTTCATTTGGGTCATTGCGTCACTGACACCCTTGGAGATTGCCCCTTGCGCCTCCTCCGCACTCGTGAGGAGGGTGCCATACCCACTTGAAATTTTATCAAAGCTACTCTGGCTTTCTGCAAGCGCAGCCTGAGACTTCCCGACAGCATCACTGACGCTGGCACCAAGATCCGAGGTTATCTTTTCCAGATTTGCCTCAATTATCGGGAACGCTTCGATGGCTTTATCTCTAAGCTGAGAAACTGCATCTAAGTTCACTTGCAAAACTTCTGATTGCGTATTTATGCCCGTTAGCGCAGGCTCTAGTTTTTCAATTGCTTGCGGGATACTGGCTGAATGCTGCTCTACTTTGGACAGTGCTAGTTGAGTAGCTTCGATCGACTTTACTGCCGCCTCCAGACGATCTTGAAGATTGTCCACGTGTTCCCGATACTTGTTTTGCCACTCAACCATGGAAGCAACCGCAGAGTTGAGTTCCTTAAAGTTCTCACCAAACTGCTCAGTAAGGTTTTGATTGAAATCCCGAATTACCTCTTCGAGCGCCTGGACAATGGCTTTTTGGTTATTTTCAACCATGTGCTCGGAAAACTCACGGAACTCTTTGATGAGCTCAGTCTGTCCATCATGAAGCGTGGTTCTCAGCTTTTGGACCTGCGTCAAGAGGCTGCTGTCACCATCTGAGGAAATGGCACTACGAAGTTGTTGCATCTGCTCTCGTGAGGCATCGGCACTCTTACGGCCGTCGTCTCGGATTTCTTGCAGAACTGAGAATATGTCTTCCGGTGTTGCGTCAGCGGTTTCCGCTTTTGAAGGTGCAACTGTTCGGACTAACCTGAACAAGATCGACGCAGCAATGCCAACAATACTCGTTGTGAACGCAATCTTGAGACCAGCCAATAGGCTAGGAACGCTTTCATCGATACTCTGCACGTCAAAATCGAGGAGACCGATGAGAATACCCGTGAATGTTCCCAAAACACCTAACGTAGCTAAGCTGTTTGGTGTAATAGCAACAAGACTGCCACCGAACCGGCTCTTGTTCAGGCCAGGCACAAACAAAACAAGTATCGCCGCTCCGAGCCAAACAACAATTGCTGCGGAAAACAAGTAGGCAATCTCATCTCCAACTATCGAAGAGTAGATGCGAAAAATTTCATCCATTTCTATTCCCAAACTTCCTATTTTTTTATCGGACGAGAAACTGTCCGTCCGGGGCACCCAAAAGATCAGCCACTTTCTATGGTGGCCTTGAGTTGCAAACCTTGAGCGAGATCAACTCTTGCGAATGTCAGAATTTGAACCATCCACGAGCACTACGACACCCTCACTGCTATGAACAAAGCGTAGTGATCAGGACCCCTGCCTTGACTTCGACTTGGGGCCTTTCCGATCTACATTGCTTTGACACCTAAAGGTTTGAAATCCAATGAGGACTTAGTAATTCGTCAGGCTGCCGCCTTTCGAATTCTTGCCAAAGTTATAATAATTTCAGCCAAACAAAATCTGGATTGCGCAAACTGGATGCAGTTTACTCTCTAGACGGCATCACCACTGCCTAACTCTCACACTACACACCATTAGCGAACAGTATGTTTTGAATGCTGGGCCTCTTATGCAGATGGTGCATCACCCAAAGCATACAAAAGAAGAATTGCTAACAACGGTGACCCTACGATAGAGATGAGCACCCAGATCAGACCAGACCGGTTTCGGTTCTGCGCCATATTCATAGGCACGATTATCCAGAGCCAAACCACAAAAGCCAGTGCAAGGGCGCTTGCCACAATAGCAACAATTGTCTCCACTACTATTGCTCCTCCTTATCCGGTGAACTCCATTGCCCACACTCAGGTGCAGACAACTCCACTGGTTCTGCAGAGACCACTAACTTAGGGTCCACCCGACACATTCGCATTTGACCAGTTTCCGTATTGGTTTGAACCAATAAGATACCGGACAACATTAGGGTTTGGTATTTACCCTCATCCGCACTTGCTAGTGATGTTGTAGCAAGCATCAACCCAAAGGCAGTCGCAGTCCGTTTCATGCGCATTGCTCCATACCAACACATCTATCAATGAGTACCGTGCCGAATGTAAACAGGACAGTAAAGCGGTCCTGCGATTAGGTCATAGTCAATTGGGTGCTGAGGATTGCGTACTAATCAGTGTGACACTAAGGTGAGACACACTATTAACCAACACACTACAATAGTGTTTACTATCAGTGTATTAGGCGTTCGGCGGCGTTTCCCCTAGGCTCCACCAAAACCTAACAGAACAACTAGATAGCAAGCATTAGAGCGGTGTGACACACAGGTGTGACACAAAATGAAGCTGCATGCGTACCTCTCACTGTCTAGACACGGCATATATTACTTCCGTTGGCCCCTGCCCGACACAAGACCAAAACCCCACACTGGACCAAGCACCACACATCGGACAGTGCATTGGGCTATCGCCCACCAGCCCCGGAAACCATCATTCCAATGGATCAGAGGCCGACGATGCACTAACAATCAAACTGGACTAGTCAAATGAGGCTGTTCACTATCAACGGCGGCCTCGTGATCAACAAACATAAACTGGCTAGACTGGTTGTTTGCGAGTGCGTCCTTGCAAAGTAGCTTACTCAAACGCCCCACAACGAGCTTCGCCGATAGCGTCATGGTGAGGTCCATAGCATCCCTCTGCACCATGGCCGTGCCAGTCACCGTGGTGATGCCTGTCCGTGCATGCGGCCATAGCTATGAGTATAGCCAAAAACGCCACCGTTCTCCGGGTTGCTTTTATGCTGTTGCTCTGACCCATTTGCGAAGCATCTTACCAACAATTTGGCAACCTACGCTTTGACACAAGTCAACACTCAACTGCAACGTCGTCCACATCACTGCAGTTAGGGGTTTAGTACGAAGGACCTTCTCATGTTGCTAGCTACGAGGAGGCGGGCCTAAAAAGCTCGAAATTAAGTTGGTCACAATCCATAATTATAAACGTGATGGCGTTGTCATGCTTGGTCTGCTGCAGTAGCGTCCTGAACCATGGTCATCCGACGATACTCAATTGTGCTACTAGTCAGCGTTCTGGTCACCCTGATCGGTTTTGGCACCGTTGTTCATGCGCTATCAGATGGCTGCATCGGCCTTCACTGTGAAAGCCAAATGCAATCAACGAAACACGCTTCCGTGGCAAAAAATAGCATCGAAAAGTCGTCCCCAAACAGCCACCATGACCCGGACAGTTCAGGAACCGGCGAGTGTAATCCCTCTATCTGCCAAGCCATTGTTTTGCTCGCCCAGAACGGAGAAGCCGCGCAGGATCAACGTGAAATTGATCCAGAGTTTCAGATTGGAACTCAAGCCAAGCCGATTGAACCGGATAACCCATACAAGCCCCCTGACCTTTGAAGCAGCGTAAATCCTTGCGAACATCTGCGACCTGCGCGTGCCGCTGTTCGCAATGAACCGCAGCACTATAAGCTTCCAAAATGTCAGGACCAATCCATGAAAAAAAGTTACTTACTAGTCGGCGTATGCACCGTCGCTGCCGTCGCCGCTTTCATAACTCTTCGGCCCGGTTCAATCGAAGAGACTACGCCGCAGGAGGCACTTGAAGGCGATGCTATGGTCGCAATTCAGATGCCGTCAATTGAGGGCAATGCTGTAATCGGTCAGCGTGTCTTTGATGTCTCCTGCGCTACTTGCCACGGCGTCAACGCGGTCGGAGTAGAAGGCGCAGGACCGCCTCTGATCCACAAGATATACGAGCCCAGCCACCACGCTGACGAAGCCTTTCAGAGGGCGGTTTCACAAGGTGTAAGAAGCCATCATTGGCAGTTTGGTGACATGCCGCCGGTCGAGGGATTGACGCGAGGTGACGTTGCCATGGTGATCGCGTACATTCGTGAAATTCAACGTGCCAACGGAATAAATTGAGGACAGGACCATGAAAAAGATCATAACGCTCGTAATCATGGCTGCTATTCCCAGCGGGGTGCTGGCGCATTCCAAGGCCGAAGAAACGACACCTGCCAACGGGGCTACTGTAACCTCTGTGCCCGCCGAAATCGGCCTCAGCTTCACCAAGGACATTCGGTTGACACGGATTGAGATGGCCCATGAAGAGCACGCGGCGGTACGCTTAGATTTGGGGGACCAGACAAGTTTCCGTCAGGTGTTCACGATCCCACTGCCGGGCAATGGAACCGGCACCTATGTCATCGAGTGGCGTGGTTTAGGTAAAGACGGCCATGCGATGCAGGGCGAATTTTCCTTTTCCGTGGAATGAGCATGCCAGACATTTGGGGAGTTGTCGCAATCCTCGCAAAGCTGGTGCTCTACATCGGCTTTGCTGGGTCCACCGGGCTTGTCGTCGTTAAGTGCCTCTATTCCGAACTAGTCGCGCCGGTAAGCCTTGCGATGAAGCGCCAAGCCTTGGTCTTGGCGTGGCTTTCCCTCGCAGCAACAGTATTTGGCTTCATGCTCCGAGGAGCCGCCTTAACGGGCGGAGTTGACGGCATGGTCGATCCAGAGATGCTTGGCTTGCTTTGGCAGACCTCCGTAGGTGACGTATTTGTTTATCGCCTTGCAGGCGCAGTGTTGATCCTTGTGGGACTGTCTGTTCCTCGCTTTGGTCTATGGATCGCGCTGTTGGGTGGCACATTGGCAATGTGGTCCTTCGCACAGATCGGACATGTGCTGGAACTGGAGAGTTTTGGTGTCCAACTCTTGCTGCTGTTGCACCTTCTATGTGTAGCTTTCTGGGTGGGCATCTTTAGCCCGCTGCGAGGTATGGCTCTCATGTCTGAACACCTGACAGATGCCGCTGAACTTGGTCATAGGTTTGGGCAAACTGCTGCATTGGTGGTACCGACCTTAATCGGTGCAGGCCTATGGATGGCTTGGTTGCTTGTCGGCAATCTCCAAGGGCTCTTGTTCACGGGTTACGGGCAAACGTTAATGCTCAAAGTGTTCCTTGTGGCGTTATTGATGATCCTCGCCGCTGCCAACAAGCTCCGATTTGTTCCGGCCATGCAAAGCGGAGAGGCAATAGCTGCGCGACGCCTCGCCCGATCCATCGAGGTTGAGGCAATAGTCGTATTAGCGGTTCTGGCGACGACGGCGGCACTCACGAGAGTACTAACGCTTCCGAGTTATGGGTAGGTAGAGATGAACAAACACCTGTGTGCACTCGCCATATGCGGCATTGGTACTAGCGTTGCTGCAGATCATGAGTTGTTGGACAGAGACTTAGCGAATGGGCAGAAACTCTATGCAGAGTACTGTGCCTCATGCCATGGAGTTAATCTGGAAGGCCAACCCGACTGGCAAACACCCGACGATAACGGAGTATTACCCGCCCCACCACATGACGTGACAGGGCACACATGGCACCATGATAACCAGCTACTGTTCGAGTATACCAAACTAGGTGGGGCAGACGCATTGGCAGCACGCGGTATTAAAGACTTCAACAGTGGCATGCCGGGCTTTGAGGGCACCCTGACTAACGACGACATATGGGACGTGCTGGCTTACATACGCTCCACTTGGCCTGACGATGTTCAGCAAATGCAGGCTAGTCGCAACCTTCCTCATCAGTAAAGGACAGTAGTCTGGTGTCGGTTTGGGTATACACAGTTCAACGTAGCAGGTTGAGTGCTTCTAAGTGTGACACAATGGTGAGACACTCTGCAAACCAACACACTACAATAGTGTTTACTATCAGGGCATTAGGCGTTCGGCAGCGTTTCCCCCAGGCTCCGCCAAAACCTAACAATACAACCAGTTAGCAAGCATTAGAGCGGCGTGACACACAGGTGTGACGCAAAATGAAGCTGCATGCGTATCTCTCACTGTCCCGACACGGCATCTACTACTTTCGTTGGCCCCTACCCGACGCGGCACCAAAACACCGCACCAGACTAAACACCCCGTGTAGAACCTTCGTGTTTCATTGCGTACTAGATGCCCTAATGAGACTGGTACTCTGGCACGGCGTCTTGCAGTGTGCGGTGACACAATAGCAAGGCACATAGAAGCATCGGGCACGAACCACGGCGAACTCCGCACAAAGGTGCATGAGCACTTCACTTCCTACATTGGCATCCAAACCCGTTGGAATGACCGTGACCGTCCGGCGAAGGCGCTCTGATGTGGTTCCGGTGGTCGCTGCTACGCTGCGATAGCAGCGTAGCGCCAGGGCATGAGTTCGTT
>NZ_JBQFZP010000031.1:0-20444 GCF_056542305.1 Ruegeria sp. AD9 | reverse complement strand
ACAAAACACTGTTCCATTTTACTCTCCTGTCTTTGTTCCGATGCCATCATGCACCGGCCAAGAGAGCTGTCGCTCAATTACTCAGAGTCTCGTCCATTCTCCACGAACGATCACATCATGCATTTCGACGACGCGCTGCTTCTGCAATCGCACAAGAGTATCGTGTCACCCAGCGGTTCAGCGTCGTGTGATCGACCGATACGCCGCGCTCAGCCATGAACTCTTCGGGATCACGGTAGGAGACACCATAGCGAACATAGAAGAACACAGCGAATAGGATAACGTCCTTCGGGTAATGCGCACCTTTGAAGGAAACCATGAGCAGACTTTCAACTGGATAATGCCACCTCGCCTAACAGGTGCTAACTCCACGAAGGTCAATGGTCAAAAATTTGCAACAGATCCGGTCCGTCGTAGCGGTTTCAATGGAAGCATCTTCGGCCTGGAGAGCGGAAAATGCTGGGTGGATTATTGATACGAAAGCTGGTTGCAAAGTTTGGAACAACTTCCCTAAAGACGGTGAGGAAGAGGTGCAGTGGACCGGCGAATGCGACAGGGGTGGTCGCGCGTCAGACCAAGGTCGCATGACATGGTTTACGTATGGCTCGCCAAACGAAGTCCACGAAGCAAACTATTTGAGCGGCAAACTTAACGGTGCAGCAAAAGTCGAAGTGGGCAAGTCATACAAGGAAAAAACGATATTCAACGGCGTATTCCGGGACAATCTACCGAATGGTTACGGTGTGCTATTGCGCGAAGGAAATGAGTTCGCTGAAGAGTGGGTGGATGGGTGCTTGAAAGATGGTATCCACAGCGTTGCGTTTTTTACGTATCGTGACTCATGCGACCCGCTCTAACCACTCGCCATGCGGGTGCAAATTCCTATTTCAGGGAAATTTCTAAGCCGGTTAGTCCGCGTTGCTGACGTTGATGCAGTCTGAGCCGACCCTATGAGTTACTATAACCATCAGATGTCCGGTTTGGAAGCAAAGGCGGACTTGTGTAATGACGTTGCGGCATCAGCAGATGGACGTACACAGGGGGATCTGACGAGGGTTCAATAACAATAAACAGGTTGGCGAATTCGTTTTGATCGATGTTGACGTCTTCCACACACCAAGACCCTCCAGAATTTGTGGAATGGTCTCGGTATGTCCGACTATCAGCACGGCATCCTCGTCATGATCGAACTCAAGAACGTCCACTAATCCGGCGGTGTCGTCCCTAGGCAAGGCGTTGGCTGGAAGGCCGAGTGTCTCTGCAATAATTCGTCCAGTTTCCTGGGTCCGAAGCGCGTCCGACGTGATAACGGCACTAAGGTCAACGTGCTGTAGCATCTCGGCCCAATCCGCTGCACGCTGCCTGCCCTCGGGGGTAAGCGCTGGATCAGCCCCTGACAATTCCTTCTCGCAATGCCTAATCAAATACACCGCGTCCTGAGCAGCCACAGAGAAGCTCGTTGCTACAAGTAGCAGCAGACCAATACAGAAAAATCGCATGGATTGGTCCCTTTGCTGTTGGAATTTTGACATTCTTTCAAGCCCGCCGCTGAAAATCAAGGGAAGCTGGTGACAATGCGAATGTCAGCTTTTGTCCGCATTGCAGACTTAAAGCGTATCCTCTGATAAAGAACACTGATTCACATTGAACCAAATTCGCTGCCCACTATCGCGGACTGCGCTTCGCCAAAATCCGCTGCAAGGTCCGGCGGTGCATGTTCAGCCGCCGCGCCGTTTCGCTGACATTGCGGTCGCACAGCTCATAAACGCGTTGGATATGTTCCCAGCGCACACGGTCCGCGCTCATTGGGTTTTCCGGCGGCGGGGGCAGTTCGTCACCTTTAGCCAGCAGCGCATTCGTGATGTCGGTGGCGTCGGCGGGTTTCGACAGATAATCGGTTGCGCCGATTTTTACCGCGGCGACTGCGGTCGCAATCGCCCCGTACCCGGTCAGAACCACGACCCGGCTGTCGGGGCGCTTTTCGCGCAGAACCTCAACCACATCCAGACCATTGCCATCCTCCAGTCGCAGGTCAACAACTGCGTAAGCCGGTGGGCGGGCGGTGGAAATTGCACGACCTGCGGCGACGGATCCTGCGGTTTCAACCTCGAACCCACGCTTTTCCATGGCCTTGGCCAAACGTCTCAGGAACGGCTCGTCATCATCCACCAAAAGCAGGGATTTGTCAGGGCCGATATCAAGCTGAGAACTGTCTGCCATATGTTAGGTCTTTCCGCTATTTCATGCCTTTGGCTTAAACATGAGTAATAGCAGCGCAGAAACAAAGGTCAAACAACCTTGTTAATGCGCAGCCTGGTCCAGAAAGCACCCGACCTTGTCAGCCATCTGTTCGGCCGTGTCATCGCGCTTGAAGAATTCAAGGAAACCATGTTCGGGCGTCACCAGATAGGTGAAGGTGGAATGGTCAACAAGATAGAATTCGTCGCTTTTATCCTGTGCCTTGTAAAAGGTCTTGTAAGCCTTGCTCGCCGCCCTGACCTGTTCGGGTGAACCGGTCAGCGCAATCGTCTTACCGCCAAGATTGAAGGCATAATCATCCACAACCTCGGGCGTGTCCCGTTCGGGATCGATCGAGATGAACAGCGCCGTTGCCGACTGCCCGCGCTGGTTCAGGATATCCACGGCCTCAACATTGCGGGACATGTCAAACGGGCAGACATCAGGGCAGAATGTGTATCCGAAATAGACAAGTGTGGGTTCGGTGATAACGTCTTTGTCGGTCACCGTCTCACCTTTGCCATTCACCAGTTCAAACGGCCCGCCGATTGCAGCGGTCCCCCCGGCGATCTGCCCGGATCGGCACTGTGCAAACTGGTCGACGGATCCGCCCCCACGCGTCAAAAGCCACATCGCACCTAGGCCAATAGCCAGAACGAGAGTTGCAAGAATTGCGTATAGGCGGGTCATTTCGGTTTTCCGGTCGCAAGGAGTTGTTGATCGTTTCGGCCGGGACACCTAACAAGATGACCAGCCTTTGCAACAGGACATAAGCGACCAATGGCAGATTCCAATCAGACTTTTTGGCGCGGCCAGGAACGCAGCAGCTGGATCCGCCTGCGCACTCTGATCCTGTTGCGATGGGTTGCCATCTTTGGTCAGATCACCGCCATCACCGTGGCCCAGCAATACTATCATGTGCAGCTGGAACTGGGCCTGTGCTATCTGGCCATCGGGATCTCGGTCATGGGTAACCTGACCGCCATTCTGTTGTTTCCACAGAATAAGCGGATGTCCGAGTTCGAAAACTTCCTGATGGTTCTGTTCGATCTGCTGCAACTGTCGATCTTGCTGTATCTGACGGGCGGGCTGAACAACCCCTTTGCCCTTCTGCTTCTGGGGCCGGTCACGATTTCCGCCAATGTGATGAGCACACGGTCGACCTTGATTGTCGGGGCTGTTGCAATTGTTCTGACCACTCTGCTGGCGGAATTTCACCTGCCGCTGCGGACCAACATCGGGGTGGTTTTGGACATTCCGGAAATCCTGCTGTTTGGCAACTGGGCGGCTATCGTTATCGCCATCGTCTTTATCGGTGCCTATTCTCACCGCGTCAGTTCCGAGGTTCAGTCCATGTCCGAAGCGCTGGCTGCCACCCATATGGCACTGGCGCGCGAGCAAAAACTGACCGATCTGGGCGGCGTGGTCGCCGCCGCCGCGCACGAGCTGGGCACCCCTCTGGCAACAATCAAACTGACGAGTGCGGAACTGATCGAAGAGCTGGACGACCGTCCCGACCTCAAGGAAGACGCGGCCTTGATCCGCGAACAGGCCGATCGGTGCCGCGACATTTTGCGCGATATGGGTCGTGCCGGAAAAGATGACCTGCATTTGCGGCAGGCTCCACTTTCAACGGTGGTGAACGAAGCCGCCGAACCGCATGTTGACCGGGGCAAGGTCGTTCATTTTTCGGAAGGCCCGGCGCAGGACGGAGATGTGTTGCAACCCTCGATTCTGCGAAAGCCCGAGATCATTCACGGACTCCGCAACCTGATCCAGAATGCCGTAGATTTCGCCCGCGCCAATGTCTGGGTCGAAGCCGAATGGACGGACAGCAAAATCACCGTCAGCATCATGGATGACGGGCGCGGCTACCCGTCGCACATGATTGGCCGCATCGGTGATCCCTTCATGCGTCGCAGACGGGCCGAAGCCGACCTGCGAACCCGCCCGGAATACGAAGGCATGGGACTGGGGCTGTTCATCGCAAAAACGTTGCTGGAACGCAGCGGCGCCGAGCTGAAATTCGCTAATGGCACGGATCCGTATCAGCGTCTGACCGATCAAAAAGACAGGACAGGTGCAATCGTCAAGGTCTCGTGGCCGCGCAACCTGATTGACGCGCAAAAAGGTGACACTCCGGTTCCATCCGGTTCCAACAAACGCATTCAAGTATGAGTTAAGGAGCCGTTAACCTATCCTGCCCATAGTCAGCCGGGGTTTGGTTCTACCTTGGGGAAATTAATGGCCGATTGGATCATTCTGGCCGCGATCAGCCTGGTATCGGGATGCTTTGCCGTACAGTGGTTATTGCCACGCCAGACGCGACGCGACGATGTCTTTGGCTTGTTTTCAACAACATCCCTGTTTGATGCGGTATTCCTGTTTGATGGTGATCACCTGATCAGCCACTCCGATATCGCGCTTGCCGGGTTCGAGCATGTTGGAAGCTGGCAGGATTTGCACCGCCTGCTGAAAAGAGATTTCCCCACCTTCCCCGAAACACCCGAAAAAGTTCGCGACCAAAACGTACTGGTAATCTCGGCCATTGATTGCACAGTCGAACGCGAAGTGGTGTGTGAATGGATCGACGGGATTGTCCGCGTGCGTCTGCACGAACCGGCCAGAATATCTCCGACTGGGTCAAGCACGCTGAGTGAACCGAGCCGTCTGGCCATGGAACAGGCCCCCTATCCGGTATGGTTGCTGGATCACAACGGCCAGGTGCAGTGGTGCAATGCAGCTTATGTCACGCTTGTTCGCCGGGCGCGTGGTCAGGATGCCGATCTGACTGCCCCTCTGTTCCCGGACACCTCTGATGCTCCGTCGCTCGGAAAATCAAGAGTGGCGGTGGAAGTGACAGGAACCAACAGCAAGTTGTGGTTCGACCTGACGCAGATCGAGCAGAACGACGGGCGGTTATGTTACGCCACAGACATCAACGCCATTGTCGAAGCGGAAACCGCGCAACGCAAGTTCGTGCAGACCATGACCAAGACCTTTGCTCAACTTTCGATCGGCCTGGCCATTTTCGACCGCAACCGGCAACTGGCGTTGTTCAACCCGGCCCTGATCGATCTGACCACGCTGCCGCCGGATTTCCTCAGCTGCCGCCCGAACATTAGCAGTTTTTTCGACCGGCTAAGGGATCAGCACATGATGCCAGAGCCCAAGAACTACCGTACATGGCGGCGTCAGATGAACGACCTGCTCGAAGCGGCCGAGGGCGGCAATTATCACGAAACATGGTCGCTGCCCTCTGGCTCGGTTTATTCTGTAAGCGGCAGGCCGCATCCCGATGGGGCCGTTGCGTTTCTGTTCGAAGATATTACTGCCGAAATCACGTTGACGCGGCGCTTCCGGTCCGAGATGGATCTGATGCAATCCATATTGGACAAGCTGGCCGATGCAATCGCTGTATTTGCCGATGATGGCACTCTGGCCCTTACTAACTACGCCTACGAAAAGCTTTGGGGCGACGCACAGGAAATCGGCTTTCAGACCGACACGGTCACCGATGTTACGCGGCGGTGGCAGGACCATTGTGTTGCTACGCCGATCCTCGGAGAGATCCGGGATTTTGTCGAAATGCGGGATAACCGGGCGGAATGGACGGCTGAAATCCGGATGCGGTCAGGCATCACTTTGGACTGCACGGTTTCACCAGTTCATAACGGTGCGACGATCGTGCGGTTTGCACCCGTGGATCTTCTGACAAAAACCGCCCCGTTGGAACAGATCAGCGCCTGAACCGGGGTTGCAGCCGATTGGGCAGAACGTCATTGTGACGCCATGACGACGACCTCCCAAACCCTGACGTTTAAATCGCCCGATGAAACCGCAGATTTCGCGGCCCGTGTCGGGTCTTCGCTTGGTTCCGGGGATGTCCTGTTGCTTAGCGGCGCAATCGGCAGCGGCAAGACGCATTTCGCGCGCAACCTCATTCAATCACTTATGCCTGAACCGGAAGACGTGCCATCACCCACATTCACTTTGGTTCAGACCTATGACACCCCTGCCGGTGAGATCTGGCACTGCGATCTTTATCGGCTGAACGCGTTAGAGGAAGTGGATGAACTGGGTTTGGTTGAAGCCTTTGACACAGCAATCTGCCTTGTGGAATGGCCGGAAAAACTGGGCACACTAGCCCCTGTCGCAGCGTTAAAACTGGCCTTCGAAACAGACCCTGACACAGAAGAAACCCGCCACATGTCCTTGTCATGGACCGATCCGAAATGGGTAGACAAGTTGGAGAATGCCGGATGACAAACAGGACTGTCCTGGCAGAGGCCCTTATTGCACAAACTCCTTGGGCCGGGGCAACGCGTGCACCACTGGCCGGCGACGCATCGAACCGCCGGTACGAACGCGTGACCGATCCGGTCAGCGGGCGAACGGCTGTCCTGATGGATGCACCACCTGACAAGGGCGAAAGCGTCGAATCGTTTGTGCGTGTTGCCGAGTATCTGCGTTCGATTGGCCTGAGTGCGCCCGAGATTTACGCAGAAGACGCTGAATATGGATTTCTGCTGCTGGAAGATCTGGGTGATGATCTGTTTGCACGCGTCCTGAAAAAAGACCCGTCCAAAGAACGCCTTTTGTACGAGGCCGCGACAGACGTGCTGCTGCACCTGCATCAGGCGCCAATATTATCACTACCGTCTTACGATCCAGCCCTGATGACGGACCTGGCGGCACTGGCGCTTACGAAATATGCCGCTGGCATTCAGGGCAATGTTGATCAGGACGTTCTGGACCGGTTCGAACTTCGGTTTGCAGATATTTTGCACCGCGAAACCTCTGGGGACAAAGTTGTCATTCAAAGGGACTATCACGCAGAAAACCTTCTGTGGCTGCCCAAGCGCGACGGCATAAGGCGCGTCGGATTGCTGGATTTCCAATTGGCCATGCTGGGGCACCCCGCCTATGATCTGGTGTCCTTGCTTCAGGACATTCGCCGCGATGTTTCGGTCGGGACAGAAATGCAGATGATCAACCGCTATATTGCAGGGTCAGGTATGGACGATCACGAATTTCGTACCGCGTACAGCGTATTGGGCGCGCAGCGAAATCTTCGCATCCTTGGCGGTTTTTCGCGGCTGGCAACCGACTACGGCAAGCCGCAATATCTGGACATGATCCCGGCGGTCTGGTCGCACCTCATGAGGGATCTGGAACACCCTGCCCTTGTTTCGGTGGCCTCGCTGCTGCACGACGCTCTGCCCCGACCAACACCTCAGAATTTGGCCAGGCTGAGGCCCCAATGACCGGATCACCCTTTGCCGTAATGTTGTTTGCCGCCGGGTTTGGCACCCGTATGGGCGCGTTGACCAAGGACCGACCCAAACCGCTGATCGAAGTGTCCGGGCGCGCCCTGATCGACCACGCGCTGGATCTTGTCGACAACCTTGGCCCTGTTCGCACAGTGGCAAACGTGCATTACCACGCCGATCAGCTCGACGCGCATCTCAGGCCCAAAGGCATTCTGATATCGCCGGAAGAGCCGGAGATTTTGGAAACCGGCGGCGGGTTGCGCGCAGCCCTGCCATTGCTGGGCACCGACCCTGTGTTCACACTGAATACCGACGCAATCTGGTCCGGCCCAAATCCATTGATGCTGCTGCAAAACGCATGGGACCCGTCCCGCATGGATGCGCTTTTGATGTGTGTTCCGACTGCGCAGGCCATTGGTCACGACAGGCCGGGTGATTTTACCGCCGATCAGGTGGGGCGGATCACGCGTGGGCCCGGCTTGGTTTACGGGGGCGCGCAGATCCTCAAGACACAAGGGTTGCACGCCATTTCGCAACCGGCGTTTTCCTTGAACCTGCTTTGGAACCAGATGCACGATCAGGGGCGTTTGTTCGGCATCGAGTATCCCGGTCGCTGGTGTGATGTGGGCCACCCCGATGGGATCGCTCTGGCCGAGGATTTGCTGGCAGATGTTTGACCCCGGACCCCTGCCTCGCGTCTTCGCCGTCCCGCCCGGTACGGATTTCCCCAAGGCGTTGGTCGACGGCCTGAGGCGGCGTTGTTCAGGCCCGCCCGAGGCTTTGGCGCGGGTGGGGCTGGTGTTGAACACGCGGCGTATGGAACGGCGCGTACGTGATCTGTTCAATCAGGGGCCACCATGCCTGCTGCCCCGCATCACGCTGTTAACCGATCTGGGGGACAGCGCTGATCTGGCGCATATTCCACCTGCCATTCCACCCCTTCGGCGGCGTCTGGAATTGTCTCAGCTGGTCGCCAAATTGTTGGAACAACAACCGGATCTGGCCGCGCGGTCGTCGGTTTTTGACCTGTCCGACAGTCTGGCGGCGCTGATTGACGAAATGCAGGGCGAAGGTGTGTCACCGGACACGATCCGGGGGCTGGATGTCAGCGACATGTCCGGCCATTGGGCGCGGGCTCAGACCTTTATCGGTATCGCGGATCGCTTCATTGACACTGGCTCGCAGGTGATGGACGCGCAGGCCCGCCAACGCCGCGTGGTCGAAAACCTGATCACCCGCTGGCAAACCGATCCCCCCCTGCATCCGGTTATTCTGGCCGGGTCGACCGGTTCGCGCGGCACCACGCTGATGCTGATGGATGCCGTCGCGCGCTTGCCGCAAGGGGCGCTGGTACTGCCCGGTTACGATTTCGACCAGCCGGATCACGTTTGGGAAGGGTTGGATGATGCGTTGACTTCGGAAGATCATCCGCAATACCGGTTTCGCAAGCTGATGCGCGGGCTGGGCCTGTCACCCGGTCAGATTACTCCATGGACAGACCTGAACGCCCCCTCACCTGCCCGTAACCGTCTGGTTTCCCTGGCTTTGCGCCCAGCCCCGATCACCGATGCCTGGATGAGCGAAGGCCCGAAACTGGCTGATCTACTCGGCGCAACCAAAGACCTGACACTGGTCGAGGCGCAATCACCGCGGGACGAGGCTTTGGCCATTGCCCTGCGCCTGCGACAAGCTGCCGAAACCGGTCAGACCGCCGCCCTGATTACGCCGGATCGCATGTTGACCCGTCAGGTCAGCGCCGCGCTGGATCGGTGGAACATTCTGGCAGATGACAGCGCCGGTCTGCCGCTGCAACTCTCACCTCCGGGCCGGTTTCTTCGACATGTGGCTGGTCTGTTCACGCGCCGTCTGGAGGGAGAGGCGCTGCTTACCTTGCTAAAGCACCCTTTGTGCCATGACGGCAGTGAACGCGGTAAACATTTGCTGCACACGCGTGATCTGGAACTGGATCTGCGCCGCAATGGCCCACCATTTCCGGATGGCACCAGCCTCACCGCATTTGCAGTACGCAAAGAAGCCCCCGAAAGCTGGGTCCATTGGGTTGTTCACCACTTCTGCGATCAGCAGATCAGTGGCGAGTTGGCGCTTTCCGACTGGGTAGATCGGCTCACAACACTGGCCGAGGCGATCTCGGCTGGCAGCGCAGGTGAAACCGGCACGCTGTGGGACAAGAACGCGGGTCAAAAGGCGCTGGCAGTGCTGAATTCTCTCAGGGATGAGGCGCAACATGGCGGGCCGATGACAGCCCATGATTTTGCCAATCTTCTGGGCGCGCTGCTTGCCGGGGAAGAGGTCCGCGACCGCGACGCGCCACATCCGCATATCATGATCTGGGGCACACTCGAAGCGCGGGTACAAGGTGCAGACCTGTTGATCCTTGGCGGATTGAATGAAGGCAGTTGGCCAGAGGCACCGGCGCCCGACCCCTGGCTGAACCGACAGATGCGCGACAGGGCGGGCCTGTTATTGCCTGAACGCCGGATCGGCCTGTTGGCGCATGACTTTCAACAGGCCATCGGCGCGCCCGAGGTCTGGCTAACCCGCGCAACCCGCTCGGATGATGCGGAAACGGTGCCGTCCCGTTGGGTGAACCGGCTGACAAACCTGTTGCAGGGTCTGCCTGAGCAGGGTGGCCCCCAAGCGCTGGCCGAAATGCGCGCCCGTGGCCAAAACTGGCTGAACTGGTCCGAGGCTCTGGAAGACGCGCCGCGCATTGACCCCGCGCCACGCCCATCCCCGCGCCCGCCAGTTGTCGCGCGTCCGCGTCACCTGTCAGTAACGGAAATCAAGCGACTGATCCGCGATCCCTATGCCATTTACGCCAAGCATGTGCTGCGGTTGAAACCTCTCGATCCGCTTGTCCAGGCACCCGACGCGTTGCTGCGGGGGATCGTGATCCACGAAATCCTCGAACATTTCGTCAAGGATAGCGTGCTCGACAACGCCCTGCTGACGCGTGAGAATTTTCTGAAACGCGCGCACACATTGCTGGAGCAGCATGTCGCCTGGCCCACGGCGCGACATCTGTGGCTGGCGCGGCTGGAACGGATCGCAGACGACTTTATCAGCGCTGAACTTTCGCGCCGGGGTGACGGTGGGCCAGTGGCCTTTGAAGCGGCGATGAAGCTGGTGCTGAACCCGTTGGACTTCACCATCACAGGGCGCGCTGACCGGATCGATCACAACAGCCGGGGGGCCTTGCGGATCATCGACTATAAAACCGGCGCGCCTCCAACAGAAAGCCAGCAATCCAAATTCGACAAGCAATTGCTGATCGAGGCCGCAATGGCCGAGCAGGGCGGTATCGAGGGGCTTGACCCGATGGCGGTGGCAGAGGCCATCTTCATCGGTATGGGTGGTGCCTATAATGAGGTGCCCGCGCCGCTGCTGAAAGAACCCGCCGACAAGGTTTTGACCGAGCTGAAAGAGTTGATATCAGCCTATTTAGAGTCTGATCAGGGGTATTCGTCCCGCCGAATGCTGCACAAAGATACGGATATCGGTGACTATGATCATCTTGCCCGGTTCGGCGAGTGGGACCGGACAGCCGAAATGCGCCCCGAGGATCTGACATGAGCGCGCGCAACGAAGCAACCGAACGGCAGGTGCAGGCCTCGCGACCCGATGCCTCGACCTGGCTGGCCGCCAATGCAGGGTCAGGGAAGACACGGGTTTTGACCGATCGGGTGGCGCGCCTGCTGCTGGGTGGCGTCCAGCCACAACACATTCTTTGCCTGACCTATACCAAAGCTGCTGCCAGCGAGATGCAGAACCGATTGTTTGACCGTCTTGGCAAATGGGCAATGCTTGAAGATGCCAGGCTGCAAAAGGACCTGGCCGAACTGGGCGTGACCGGCGCCATCGATTCAGACCGGTTGGCACAAGCGCGCACCCTGTTTGCCCGCGCCATTGAGACGCCGGGCGGCTTGAAAATCCAGACAATTCACTCTTTCTGCGCCTCGTTGCTGCGTCGTTTCCCGCTCGAGGCCGGAGTCAGCCCGCAGTTTTCGGAAATGGAAGACCGTGCGGCAGCTTTGCTGAGGGAAGAAATTGTTGAAGATTTCGCGGAAGGCCCGCAGGCACGGCTGATCGAAGACGTGGCCCGGTTTGTCACCGGTACAGGCTTTGACAAGCTGACTGCGGCGATCGCCCAAAAGCGCAACCTGTTCGCGCAACAACTGGATTGGTCTGATCTGTTGCAACGCTTCGAGCTGCCCTCGCATTTTAGCGATAATGCGTTGTTCCAAAGCGTTTTTTTGGGTGGTGAGGTTGAGCTGATCCAGTCAATGTTGCCCCTATTGCTCGAAAGTGGCGGCAATAATGCCAAGGCAGCGGCAAGGCTGGCAGGGTTTACCGAAGCACGATTGGCTCACTTGCCCATGCTGGAAGACGTGCTGCTGACCGGAAAAGGCGCAAAAGAACCGTTCACCGCCAAGATCAACGGCTTTCCCACCAAGCCCCTTCGCGAAGGTGCGCTGGCGGACCGGATGCCTCAACTCGAAGCTCTCATGCTGCGGGTCGAAGCTGCGCGTGAACGCCGACTGGCGCTGATTGCTGCCCAGAAAACCGCCGTTTTGCACCGCTTTGCCGCTGCATTCCTACCGGAATATGAGCGCTGCAAGCAGTTGCGGGGGTGGCTGGATTTCGACGATCTAATCCTGCGCGCACGTCAGGTTCTGAATGACCCGGCGGTGGCTGAATGGGTGCTGTACCGTCTGGACGGGGGTATCGACCACATTCTTGTCGACGAAGCGCAGGACACCAGCCCCGATCAATGGGATGTGGTGGAAAAACTGGCTCAGGAATTCACTAGCGGGGAAGGGGCCCGATCAGGGGTCGAGCGCACTATCTTTGTTGTCGGCGATAAAAAACAATCGATCTATTCCTTTCAGGGCGCCGACCCGCAAGCCTTTGACCGTATGCAGGAAGAGTTTGACCGGAAACTCTCTGATTCAGGCTCTAAACTGTGGGATTCGACGCTGGAATATTCATTCCGATCCTCCAGCGCGATCTTGTCTCTGGTCGACACGCTTTTTGAAAACCGCGCCGATGCAGGATTTCAGAAGGAAAGTCAGCACCGCGCCTTCAAATCCGATTTGCCCGGTCGGGTTGATCTTTGGCCCGTCGTCGAGAAAGTCGAGGACGCGGAAGAAGGGCATTGGACCGATCCGGTGGACCGGCCCGGATCACGGCACCATACCGTTATTCTGGCCGAACGGGTGGCTGCGTCGATCAAAAAAATGATCGATGACGGCGAAACTATACCTGAAGACGGGGACACACAGGGCCAGTTTGTTCGACGCAAAGTTCAGCCCGGTGATTTTCTGATCCTTGTGCAACGCCGGTCTGACCTGTTCGCCGAGATCATCCGCGCCTGCAAGGTTGCCGGGCTTCCCATCGCCGGGGCGGACCGGCTGAAAGTGGGTGCCGAACTTGCGGTCAAGGATCTGGCTGCGCTGCTTAGCTTTCTGGCGACGCCCGAAGACAGCCTGTCGCTGGCGACAGTTCTGAAATCCCCACTGTTCGGATGGTCCGAGCAGCAGCTTTTCGATCTTGCCCATCGGCGGGAGGAGCAATTCCTGTGGGCTGCTTTGCGCAGACGCGCCGACGATTTCCCCAAAACTCTGGCCGTTCTGAACGATCTGCGCAGTCAGATCGACTTTCTGCGCCCCTATGACCTGATTGAACGCATTCTGACCCGACACGACGGGCGACGAAACCTGTTGGGCCGACTGGGACCCGAGGCTGAGGACGGTATCAATGCCCTGCTATCGCAGGCGTTGGCCTACGAGCGGACGGATATCCCCAGCCTGACTGGATTTCTGGTCTGGATGCAGACCGACGATCTGGAGATCAAACGACAGATGAGCGGGGTCGGAAATATGATCCGGGTGATGACGGTGCACGGCTCGAAAGGTCTGGAGGCTCCGATCGTCATTCTGCCTGATACCGGCAAACGCCAGCCGCCACGCGACGCCGAAATCATGGTGGCAGACGGGACACCCCTGTGGAAGGTTTCGGCAGACCAATCGCCGAACCTGATCACTCGCGCCCGGACAGAGGCGCGCACCCGCGAGGAAAATGAACGGCTTCGCTTGCTTTATGTGGCTCTAACAAGGGCTGAAAAGTGGCTGATCGTGGCAGCGGCAGGTGATTTGGGTAAAGATGGCAACAGCTGGTACCAGATGGTAGAAGCAGCGATGGAAAGGGCCGGGGCAACGCAACTGCCTGGTTCAGATACACGTCGGCTGTCCCATGGCGACTGGGATGGGTTGCCACTGGTCGAGCTGTCACGCGCATCGGCCAAACATTCAGATCTACCTGATATGTTCCTGCACCCAGCACCTGAACCGGTTGTACCTGCGGCCACCATCAGCCCTTCGGATCTGGGTGGGGCCAAGGCGTTGCCAGGTGACGCTGGTCTGGATGAAGACGCTGCCAAACTGCGCGGAACCCGCGTGCACCTGCTGCTTGAGCATCTGCCCAAAGTCACACAGGACCACTGGCCAGAGCTTTGCGCCCGCCTGCTGCCCGGCATGGGGCAAGAGGATCAGAACGCATTGCTGACCGAAGTCACAGGCGTGCTGACATCCGAAAGCCTGCGACACATTTTCACGCCGGACACACTGGCCGAAATACCTGTCACCGCCGAACTGCGCGGGCAGCGAATGTACGGGATTGTCGACCGCCTGATCGTGACGGACATCGAAGTCCATGTGATTGATTTCAAATCAAATGCCACCGTTCCGAACCGGGTCGAAGATTGCCCCGAAGGGTTGCTTCGCCAAATGGGCGCGTATGCGCAGGCCCTGTCGCAGATCTATCCGGACCATAAGATACGCACCGCAATCCTTTGGACAAGAACGGCAAATCTTATGTGGTTGCCACACGATCTTGTGACGGATGCCGTGGCCTGCACCCAGATATCTTGACCTTGCCTACTGCCACCCCTACCTTCACAGCCCAAGCGCATTTCATTCAGGAGACATAATATGTCGACCGTAGCCGTCACCGACGAAACCTTTGACGCCGAAGTCAAGAACTCGGACGTTCCAGTTGTAGTGGATTTCTGGGCCGAATGGTGCGGACCCTGTAAGCAGATTGGTCCGGCACTGGAAGAGCTGGCCGCCGAATATGGCGGCAAGGTCAAGATCGCCAAGGTGGACGTGGACAACAACCCGAACTCTGCCGCCGCCATGGGCGTGCGCGGCATCCCGGCGCTGTTCATCTTTAAGGACGGTCAGGTTGTATCGAACCGCGCAGGCGCTGCCCCCAAAGCCGCGCTGCAAAGCTGGATCGACGAATCCATCTGATCTGGCGATAACGGATTGTTCGAAAGGCGTCTCAGATTGGGGCGCCTTTTTTGTTGAAACGGCGGGGAAACCAATGGCAAAAACGCGCGTTCTTGTAGAATTCGGGATGGGCACATCCCTGCGCCGGATGGACTATACCGAAGCGTCGCTGCGGGCGATCAGGGACGCGCTGTGGCACAACTCGGTCAATATGGCCGAACTTTTTGGTTTCCCGAAAGAGGCGATGATCATTGATGCCGAGATCGGCGTGCAGCAGCCGGATCAAGTGGATACCGACGCCCTCAAAGCCGTTTTCCCTTATGGTCAGCCCAACATTACCGTCGCAAAAGGTGGGTTGGACATCGAAAAACCGAATGGTGACGGCCACACGGTGATAGCCAACGCTGCACTGATCGTTTCTTTCAACATGGACCCGGCGCAATGAGTGAAAAGCGGATCATCCTGGAAATGGGCACTGGTAATGACCTTTATGGTCAGGATTATACCAAAGCAGCCCGCCGCGCGGTACAGGATGCGCTGCATCATTCATCCATCACGCTGTTTTCAAAGCTGGGGATCGATCACAACGAAATGCGCGTGCTTGTGACAATCGGCGTTCAGAATCCGGAACAGGTGAATTGTGAATTGGTTGCTGCCGACTTGCCGCGCGGCCGAGCCGAGGTTCGCACGGTCAAAGGTGGTCTGGATGTAGCTGATGACGAAGCTGGCACTCTGCACGTTATTGCAACTGCCGCGGTCGAAGCCTTTTTACCCGATCTTTCCGGGAAATACATCCAGAGTTGAGCAACGAAAAAGCCGCTCGGAAATCCGGGCGGCTGGTTCGGTTTGACGATCTGTCGGTTGGATCAGAGTTTAGCGATATCCGCGCGGCTCAGACCGATATCGTCCAGCTGCGTGTCGCTGAGTTCCGACAGAAGGTTCCGTGTTTTACGGGCTTCATTCCATGCGACAACATTGTCGAATGCATTGATGAAAACGTCCGCCACGTGCAGGATGGTAGCTGCTCCGAGCGGCGCATGAATATTAGCTGTGGTTGCCATGTGCGCAGTCCTTTTTGAAGAAACAGCCGACCCGTCGTCGGTTGTGAGCCTCATCTAGTACCGCTTGGCCGGACTCACAATTGCTGGTCTGGTAACCCCGAATTGCATTTTTTGCATATCTTTTGGGCAGTTTGGCAATGGGTTGCGCCAACAACCGGTCCGGCCCATATATACCGCCAGCAAAAGCGGAGACGATCATGGCAGATAACGACTTTCCCGGTTGGCACGGCACAACGATTATCGGCGTCAAGAAGGACGGTCATGTCGTCATTGCTGGCGACGGTCAGGTGAGTCTGGGTCAGACCGTGATCAAGGGCACCGCGCGCAAGGTGCGCCGCCTGTCTCCCGGAGGGTTCGAGATCGTGGCAGGTTTTGCCGGATCGACAGCGGATGCCTTCACGTTGCTGGAACGGTTGGAAGCCAAGCTTGAGGCTACGCCCGGCCAACTGGCCCGCGCCTCAGTTGAACTCGCCAAGGACTGGCGCACAGACAAGTATCTGCAAAAGCTTGAGGCGATGCTGATCGTGACAGACGGCAAGGATCTGCTTGTCATCACCGGGGCAGGGGATGTTCTGGAACCCGAACACAATGTGGCTGCCATCGGGTCAGGAGGCAACTTCGCTCTGGCCGCCGCGCGTGCCATGATGGACAGCGACAGATCCGCAGAGGACATCGCCCGGCAATCCATGGCCATCGCAGCAGATATCTGCGTCTATACCAATGGCAACCTGACGGTTGAGACGATCTCAGGCTAAAAGCGCTTTGATCTCTTTGCCTTTCCATCGACGGTGCATGCCGATCAACCCCAGGACCGCCGCTACGATCACGATGTAATAGGGCACGCGGATATCGATGCTCATCAATCCGCCACCGATCAGTGACATGATCCCCCCCGCAAGGCAGAACACGGCGGTGGCCACGCCCATGGCCCAGCCCTGATCCGCCTCGCTGACGCTTGAGGAGAACAGGCCCAACAGTGTTGGATAGGCGACCCCGAACAGGAAATAGAAGAAAAACACCGGGACATAGCTGAATACACCGCTTGGGCTGAAGGCAAAGGCAAACCCGCAAATGACCATCACCACAAGCGACGTGTAAATGATCGCGTGTTTGCTGAACCTTTCCTGGGCAGGCTTCACCAGGAATGTACTGGAAAAGGCCAGCGCCACTCCGATGACCACCATCGCCACGCTGCCCCCGATGACCCCATACCCGAATGCGCTGGTTAGGAAATTGTCGACAAACACGTAGAATGTGACATTGGCGATCATGAAAAACGAATAGACCGGCAGGATTTTCAGAACCAGCGGGTGTTCGCCAACTGCGATCAGGCTGTCGGTAATATCACGGGGGCGAAACACAAAGGGCTCGCGCTTGGTTCGGGTGTCCTTGAAAAAGAGCAGCACCAGAAATATCGCCACCAGAACCAACACGAACGCGCCATAGAACGGGGTTTTCAACGTGGCAAAGCCGCCGAATAACGCCGAATCCGACAAAACCGCGCCTATGATCGGCCCGCCGACAAGGCCAAAGCTAACACCTGTCACGATGTAGCCCATGTTTCGGTCCCGGTCAGACGCGTCGGTGCTGCCATCGATCATCGCCGCCTGCGCGATGGGCTGATTACCCGCAGTGAACCCGGTTATCGAACGGCCAACGATCAGCAGAAGCAGGTTATTGAGATAAAGCGCCACAATGGTCAACGCATATCCGGCCAGCGCCCCCCCAAGGCAGACCAGCAATGCATTCTTTCGCCCAATCGAGTCAGACACTTTCGAAACATAAACAACGCCCAGAAACCACGACAGGAAAAAGCATCCGATCACCAGACCATAATAAAAATGCCTGCGGCCGACAGGCGTGCTTTCCAGCAGGAAACCGGAGCTCGTTTCCATGATCAGCGAATTGATGATGGGAAAGACCAGACCTTGTCCGATCAAGTCCACGAACACCACGAACAGCAGGGTGATCTTGGCAATTTTCGTCATACAACTCGCCCCGTGCTCAAATGCTTTGGGGCGAGTGTAGCAGATATGCGCCGTGTCAGCTAACGACGGATTAGAGGCCGGATGATCCGGCCTCTGTCGTTCAGATTATTTAAGCGACGCAACACCCAGCGGGACGCCAGCGACCTCACACCAGATGTAAACTTCGTTGTAGCCCGAGATGTCCATAGTTGGAGGCACCGCATAAGATTGCTTGCCTTTCAAATTCAGCAGTGCACCCAGCTTAGATGACGGGTCGTATTTGCCATCCTTACCGAATGCCACACGCGGGTCGGGGCCACCGTCCAACGAAAAGTCGTTGCCCAATTCAACGATATAACGATCGCCATCCTTTTTTACTTTGACCGAGCCGCTGGTTTCGTGCTTCGAGCGCCCCTCGAAATGACCCTTTTTCTTGTCACCCCCGGCCAAAGCCGCATTGGTGCCGACCAGAGTCAGAGCCGCGCCAGTGGCAGCCGCGTTCAGAAAAAGTGAACGACGAGTCATCATTTTATGTTCTCCATTAGATAAGTGCGGGCGACTTTGCCCGTTGACGGAGACTATGCGCAGCAAATATCTGTGTGGCGATTCACATCACCTCGAATTTCCGTGTTCGGTTCGTGTGTTGGCGTGAGTTTTTTGTGATCAGCTTGTGTTTTTGCAGCTTATGATTAGGTTCCGGTGCGAAACAAACGGATAGAACACATATGACCGACCTGACCCCGCGCGAGATTGTCTCGGAACTGGATCGTTTCATTATCGGGCAAAAGGATGCCAAGCGCGCCGTGGCCGTTGCCCTGCGCAACCGCTGGCGCCGCAAGCAGTTGCCGGACGATATTCGCGAAGAGGTGTATCCAAAGAACATCCTGATGATCGGCCCCACCGGTGTCGGCAAAACCGAGATCAGCCGCCGTCTGGCCAAGCTGGCGCGCGCACCCTTTATCAAGGTCGAAGCCACGAAGTTCACCGAGGTTGGCTATGTCGGTCGCGACGTGGAACAGATCATCCGCGATCTGGCCGATGCCGCCATTCTGCAAACCCGGGAATTCATGCGCGAAGACGTCAAGGCCAAAGCCTATCAGGCCGCCGAAGACCGCGTGATTGACGCCATCGCTGGTACGGATGCCCGTGAAGGCACACGAGAGATGTTCCGCAAAAAGCTCAAGTCGGGTGATCTGGATGAGACGGTCATTGAACTGGACGTCGCGGACAGTTCAAACCCAATGCCGATGTTCGATATTCCGGGACAGCCTGGCAGTCAGATGGGGATGATGAATCTGGGCGATATCTTCGGTAAGGCGTTTGCCGGGCGCACTGTTAGAAAACGTCTGACTGTCGCCGAAAGCTATGAGGTGCTGATCGGGGAAGAGGCCGACAAGCTGCTGGACGATGAGACGGTCACCCGCACCGCATTGGAATCGGTGGAGCAGAACGGCATCGTTTTTCTGGACGAGATTGACAAGGTCTGTGCCCGCACAGAAGCGCGTGGTGGTGATGTAAGTCGTGAAGGGGTGCAGCGCGACCTGCTGCCCCTGATCGAAGGCACAACCGTCTCGACAAAGCACGGTCCGGTTAAAACCGACCACATCCTGTTCATCGCATCCGGTGCGTTCCATATCGCCAAACCATCAGACCTTCTGCCCGAATTGCAGGGTCGTCTGCCCATCCGGGTAGAGCTGCGCGCGCTGACCGAGGAAGACTTCGTGCGTATCCTGACCGAAACCGACAACGCATTGACCCGTCAGTACACGGCCCTCATGGCCACCGAAGAGGTTACGGTTGGGTTTACCGAGGATGGTATTGCCGCCCTGGCGCGGATCGCAGCCGACGTGAATCAAAGCGTTGAAAACATTGGTGCGCGGCGGCTTTACACCGTCATGGAACGGGTCTTTGAAGAGCTGTCATTCACCGCACCAGACAGGGCCGGAACGGAAATAACGGTCGATGCGCAATTCGTGAACGACAATCTGGGCGAATTGACCAAGTCGGCGGATTTGAGCCGTTACGTTTTGTAGCAGCTCGGATCCGATACTGCCGCTTTTCCCGTTTCTTTCCTCCGCTCTTTCGTTCCAAACAAAGCGTTTTTCTATTCACGTGATTGCATTCTTGGCCACCAGCAAGGAATGGACAATCAGAAGTTCAGCAAAGAGCCCCGTCAAGAAAGTCGCCAAAGCCATCAGACGCAAAACTCGACAAAAGAGCTTACCCATTCAACTTGTTCGCGCGGTCAGTTAACTACGCTCTGAAAATTTCGAATCGAAGTCACATTTCAGATACGTGCGGCAAATCCAAAACGTATGCAACAGACGTTTGAGGTTAGGTGTTATGGAGATTGAGCGGACGGGGTTGTCGGGTGTGTTGGTTATTCGCCCGCAGCGGCATGGGGATTTGCGGGGTTTTTTTTCTGAAAGCTGGAACAAGGCGCGGCTGGAGGAGGCTGGGGTTGTGTTGCCGGAGTTTGTGCAGGACAACCATTCGCTGTCGTTCGCGGTGGGGACATTGCGCGGCCTGCATTTTCAGGCGCCCCCGCATGCGCAGGGCAAATTGGTGCGGGCGGGCCGGGGCGCGCTTTATGAT
>NZ_JBQFZP010000030.1:0-20811 GCF_056542305.1 Ruegeria sp. AD9 | reverse complement strand
CATCAGAACGCGGCGTAGATTGAAACTACGGCGAGCCTGATCCTCCTAAGCCAATCAAACGCTCGTGTTCCAAATCATTCGATGACGGACATGCGCTCTACCCACATTTGACCGTGCGCGAGAACATGGCATTTGCGCTGAAGATCGCCAAGATGCCTGCTGCCGAGATCGATGCCGCCGTTGAGCGCGCAGCCCAGACCCTTCAACTGGATCCGCTCTTGGATCGTCTGCCCAAGGCTCTGTCCGGAGGGCAACGCCAGCGTGTCGCTATCGGGCGCGCCATCGTGAGAGACCCCAAGGTCTATTTGTTCGACGAACCGCTTTCGAACCTCGATGCTGCGCTGCGCGTTGCAACCCGGATCGAGATTGCGCGCCTGAAAGAGGCGATGCCCGAAAGCACAATGATCTACGTGACCCACGATCAGGTTGAGGCGATGACGCTGGCCAGCCGGATAGTCGTTCTCGCCAACAAAGGCATCGCGCAGGTTGGTACGCCACTGGAGCTGTACGAAACGCCGGATAACGAGTTTGTGGCGCAGTTCATCGGATCACCCTCTATGAATCTGCTGTCTGGCAAAATTTCCAAAACCGGAGATCTGACCGAAGTCACACTCGATGCGGGCGGAAAAGCCGTTTCATCCATTTCGACCACGCCCGAACAAATGGGTTTGAAGGTCAAAATCGGGGTACGGCCCGAGGATTTTGTTGCCGACGACGCCGCTGGGTTTCTGGACGGCATTGTCGATTTTGTCGAAGCCCTGGGTGAAGTGACCTTGCTGTATTTTGCCAGCAAGCCGGGGGCTGAGAATATTGTCGCCAAGTTTCCTGGCGTTGAACGAAACCGACGTGGGAAAGCTGTCAAATTGAATGCGGATCCGAGCAAAGTGCATCTGTTTCTCAATGGTTTGTCGATGCGGAAATGGTAAGGGCTTTGTCGCAAACTTTTGGCTAGGAGGTCTTCGTGAATTGCGTTTCGGACTTTGATCGAGGCAGACAGTAACAATTTCATTCAAAGGCGCTCATTTCCCAAGGGACGTGATACTACACGCAGTGTTCTTCGATCTTCGTTACCCAGTGTCCTAGGATCTATTGCAAAGTTTCTTACTGAACGAAGAGTTGGTACCGAACCCTCTGCTTGTGCCGCCAATGCCGCAACTTGGCGAAACGGACAGATTCCGGGCGTAAGCTGACCTTTGCGGATCATGTGCGTCACTTCGCTGCTCACTTTGCCCGCAAGGCAGACGTCGGACAACTCGTCGATCTCGCAGATTAAGCGAATGGCCGGTTCGTTGAAGCTGCACCGCAGCGTGGCCAGAGGCGATGAATGACCAGTTTGGGCCGCCCGCGTAGGCGACCCAACTGCACTAGATTTCAATGGCTTCAGCGATGGCCAAGGCATCCTCGAGTTCGACACCGAGGTATCGGACCGTACTGTCCATCTTCGTGTGGCCCAGAAGGAGCTGAACCGCGCGAAGGTTTCCGGTCTTCTTGTAGATCTGAGTGACCTTGGTTCTACGCATCGAATGCGTGCCATAGGCGCTTGCCTCCAGACCAATCGACGTGACCCAGTCGCGGACGATTCGAGCATACTGACGGGTCGAGATGTGCAGCCGCTCATGGAAGCGGCCCGGCCAAAGGTACTCGGAGCCGATCATCACCTCGTCTTCCATCCACTTCTCGACCGAGGCGCGAGTCCCTTCGGATATCTCAAATCGCACAGGTTTCTGTGTTTTGCTCTGTAGGACCGACGCCCGTTCCTTGATCTGACCTGTCGCCATAACATCAACGACTTTCATCTTCACCA
The DNA here is from genome assembly GCF_056542305.1 of Ruegeria sp. AD9. Taxonomy (NCBI): domain Bacteria; kingdom Pseudomonadati; phylum Pseudomonadota; class Alphaproteobacteria; order Rhodobacterales; family Roseobacteraceae; genus Ruegeria; species Ruegeria sp. AD9. The sequence continues at coordinate 19,007 of NZ_JBQFZP010000030.1, read as the reverse complement.
GATCGCAACCGCGGAGCTTGCTGTCGATCGCCATATTGAACAGTGCCAGATCGCGATGGTTCTCAGCGAGTTCGAGCCTAACCCGGATCGCCCAGACGTGTTTTGGCTTCAGGGGGCGCTTTTGACCAACAATACGTCCTTTGTTCCAGGTGGGACGAAGCGCACGAATGGCAGGTAAGTTTGGTGTTTCCATGACTGATCCTCCGATCCGCCATGCCCTCCCACAACGACAACCCGACGTTGACCGAGGCAACATATCACAGGATGCTGCGCCGCATTCGAGGTCTGGAACGAGCCCAAACTACTGAATGCTGCGGATAGCATCAATTTCCGAAGGCAATTGCTTAGCTGACATTCAGCAACGGTTTGAAACCAGTCTCGTAGATAACTTCGCCTGTCTTGTGGCGTTTGCTTCTAAAAACGAAAAATTCGCTACTTGCTACCGGCGATAAGGACCGGTTCATATAAAGGCGGTCGCATGAAAGTCGACGTTCTTTGCCGGAAATCATCTATGTTGGAGACGAAGACATGATCGAAGATCTGTGCCAATCAAGGGGAGCACTAGCGCACCAGTATCTGCGACGGCAGTTCTCCGTATACCCGTTTGTAAAACCCACTGAAGCGACCGAGTTCAGAAAATCCCGCTCGTCGGGCAGCCATCTTCACAGTCAGTTTTTCTTCGCGGGCTAAGGACAGTTCATTGTGAACACGCGATAAGCTCAAGTGCCTAGTGTATCTTGCTGGAGAAAGACCGGTTACTTGATAAAAAGCTGCATTTAATGTTGGTGCGCTGACCCCGCATAAACCGCATAGATCGTGCAGGCTAACCGTGGTGTCTTGGTTTTGCATCAGATACTGCTGCGCGGTACGAAATGTTTCATAGGAACGAATGTTTTGCGGCGTATGCGTCGTTCCCTCGCCGATTAAGGCGGTAGCCAAAGCGATGGCCACGGTCTGCTCTACAGCTTCCGGGTCGTCAAAGTTCGTTGATCCGTAAACAGCGTTTGCAAGCGCCGATATCAGGTTGCCGAATGTATGTGGCTCAAGCGATATCGGCCCTTTGGGGATATCAGTCTCATCGGGGTTGTATCCTACAAGAGCCGCCATGACTTTAAGTAGCAAGTCGGTGTCCACGCTGCCCGCAAAGAGATTGCGGCTCGGGGCAAAAAGCTCCGTTTCGTCCCAGCCGAAATTCAGGAATAAAGTCCGTTTGCCGCCGGAGGCACCGTTCAATTTCCAATCACTTGCATCCGTGACCGGTAGCGTAAAAGTGACATAGCCTCGGGGTTGCTCGGTGCGTATGCAAGCTTCATGCGGAAAACGTGTATGGACGAGCCCGACGCGGTCCGATTTGAACCCCATCACCTGATCGACGCCCTCGCTTGGCGAATACTGCACGATCTGACCTTGCAGAAGCCCCTCGTTCATCAATACGCTGAGTGTGCTTGAGAAACGAAAGTACGTCGGTTCCTTCAGAATAATTTCGGTTTTTTTTAATTTCTGCATAACTTTGTGACCACACAATAATTGAAAAAAGCAATAGGCTTCACGGCAGCCGATAGGAGACCGTGATGAAATTTAATAGCTTTGCCCTTGCCATTTTTGCAATAGGCGCTTCTGCAGTCTGCGCGCAAGATGCGGATGGTCCCATTTTAATTACCAACGTGAATGTTTTCGACGGCGTCAACGAGGCGCTCATCGAAAACGCCAATGTGGTCGTGACCGACAATCTGATTACTGCTGTGTCGGCCGAAGATCTCGCGGTGGCAGGCGGCCGCGTGATTGACGGCGGCGGGCGCACGCTGATCCCCGGGCTGATCGACGTTCATTGGCACACGCTATACTGCTGCAACCCGCAAAGTGTCGTGGTGACTGGCGACGTGCTCGAAATCGCCATCCGCGGCGCACAAGGTGCGGAAAAGACGTTGATGCGTGGTTTCACGACCACGCGTGACGTCGGCGGCAACTCCTTCGCGATCAAGCGGATGATCGATCGGGGGGAGTTGAAAGGCCCGCGCATCCTGCCATCGGGGCCGCCCGTGACGCAGACAGGCGGCCATTTCGACTACCGCCCCTACCAGGCGGTGCCGACCAATCCTGCGGACTCCCAGTGGTACTGGTTCAGCGTTGGCGTCATGGCGATGGCGGACGGGGTGCCAGAGGTGACCAAGCGCGCCCGCGAAATCATGCGTATGGGAGCGACGCAGCTCAAGATTTCTACAGGGGGCGGGGTGTCGTCCACCTATGACCCTCTCGACGTCAGGCAGTACACGCGAGCCGAAATCGAGGCTTTCGTCGAAGTCGCCGACACCTACAACACCTACGTCGCCTCTCACACCTTTACGGACGAAGCTGTACGTATCTCGGTCGAGGCCGGCGTGAAAACCATCGAGCATGGCTTTCTCATGAGCCGCGAGACGATGGAATTGATGCGCGACAACGATGTCTGGCTGTCGGTGCAGCCGCTGCTCGATGACGAGGATGGCTTTACTTTCGATGACCCCGTGAGCCAGCAGAAATGGATCGATGTCACGAACGGCACCGACTTCACTTACAAGACCGCGAAAGAAGTAGGGGTCAAGGTGGCCTTTGGCACCGACATCCTGTTCGATCCCGCTCTCGCTGAGCGTCAGGGCGCGTTTCTGGCGAAACTTCAAAGGTGGTACACGCCTTACGAAGTTCTGAAGCAGGCCACGTCGAACAATGCGGAACTGCTGGAACTCGCAGGCCCGCGCCACCCCTATCCGGCTGGCCCCTTGGGGGTCATCGCGGAAGGTGCCTACGCCGATCTGATCCTTGTCGATGGCAATCCGCTTGAGGACATTGATCTGATCGCCGATCCGCATGAAAATTTCGATCTCATCATGAAAGATGGTGTTATCTATAAAAACGAGATCGAGTGAGGCGGTCGGACCGATGCTGTCGTTAAACCGTCTGCTGTTGCTTCAGTCGATTTTCGCGGCGGCCTCGCTCACCTATCTCGTCGTCAACCTGATCCGTAGCGAGACCACCGGCAAGGCGCTCAGCGCGGCGGCCATCGGTCCCTCAATCGCTATGTTCATCGTCTATCTGGGCATTCTCTGGCTCGGCCGCTCGGGCCATATCGGCTGGTACCGGATCGGAATGATCCCGGCGCTCATCCTCTTCGGGGGCGGCGGGGTAGCCGGGAATATCCTTCGGTATTTTCAAAGTGGATTGGAGAACTATGCGAGTGTTTCTGCGTTTCTAATTGCTGTTTTGATCAATGGTTGCGGAACAATTCTGAATGTGGTCGCGACACTTGGGCTGTTCAAAAGGGGCGAAACGTTATGAAGATATCCGGCAGTGCCGACGCAAAAGGCAGTATTTCGCGGAGCGAGTGGGCGCGACTTTGCTCAATGCAAATGATCGCATTCGTGAGTTCGCTTGTGATGGCATTTCCAAACATGGCCCCCGCGCAAGAAAACATACTCGAGGTTGCAGAATTCGAGGGTACCGTTGTTCCGGCACGTGAAGCCGAGATCACGCCAATCGTCAGCGCATGGTTGCGGGAAATTACCTTCGCACCCGGCCAAATGGTCGAGGAAGGCGACATCCTGTTCGAGTTCGCAAAGCCGCCTGCGGAGTACCGGTTGCAACTTGCCCAAGCGCAGCTCGATGCCGCGCGCGCGCAATTGCTTGAGGCGATAGCAGACGTCAAACGCGCTGAGACTCTTGCGGATCGGGATGTGGTTTCTGCTGTCGACCTGGAGAAGGCCGAAGCACTTCGTGATATCGCCTTTGCCAACGTCGCACAGGCCGAGGCGAATGTTGGTCTTGCAAAACTTGGCGTGATGCAGATGATACAGAAAGCACCCTTCTCGGGAGTGATGAGTGCATCAATGGTGCGTCAAAACGGCTGGCAGGATGTCGGCGACGGGGACATCACCATGGCTATCATTACGCAACTCGATCCGATCCAGGTTGTGGGTGAGGTGCCTTACGATGTGTACGCGGCGCGGCAGAAGATGTTCGCCTCGGACGAAGCCTTGATCGAAGGGGTCGTGCTCTCGCTCACCCTGCCGGATGGCGAGGAATACCCGTACCGGGGCAAGCTTGTTTCGGGTGGCTACACGTTCGAGGAAGAGACGCAGAAAATCACGGTTTGGGGCGAGTTTCCGAATCCGGAGCATCTTCTTCGGCCCGGCGTGAAAGTCACCGTTCAGTCCGAAGTGAACTGAACCTGTAATTCACAGTTCGGCGCTGACGTCGGACTAACCTGCATCGCACAGCGGAGGCCCGTATGTCTGTAAAGAATTTCGTTGCCACAACCCTTGTCATGCTGGCCGTGTTCGGCCCGGCAGGAGCTCAGGACAACACCGATGCCGGCACTCTCATCACAGGGGCGCGTATCTTCGACGGGCTTAGTCCCGACCTGATCGAGGGGCAGGACGTTCTGATCCAGGACGGCATGATCGCCGCCATCGGGGCCGGACTCGATACGCCCGAGGGGGCCACGGTCATTGACGCTGAGGGGCGCGTCATGACGCCAGGCTTCATCGACATGCACTACCATCTCAGCCTCTGCACGGTGCCGGTGGCGGACATGGCCGGATCCTACGCTCCGGATCTGGATTACATCGGGATCAAGGCGGCGGGCGCCGCGGAGGATGCCCTCATGCGCGGCTTCACGAGCCTGCGGGACGTGGGCGGCGCGTCATGGGGCGCCAAGCTGGCCGCTGACCGCGGCGAGATTGCCGGGCCGCGCGTATGGCCATCGCTTCGGGCGATTTCTCAATTCGGCGGACATGGTGATGCTAATCCCCGCTTCATGAACCCGCGCGAATTCGGTGGACCGGAAAACAACCTCGAACGACTGGGCTACAGCAGGATCGTAAATGGGCGCGACGATGTGCTCGCTGCCGCGCGGGAGAACCTCAAGCGTGGCGCAAGCCAGATCAAGATGCACCTCGCCGGCGGTGTCGGAACTGAGTTCGACCCGATTGATGGGCGGCAGTTCATCAAAGAGGAAATAGAAGCGGCGGTCGAGGTAGCAGACGGCTTCGGCACCTACGTGACGGCACATGTCTATACTGTCGATGGCATCAAGCAGGCCATCGAGGCGGGCGTCCGTTCCATTGAACACGGCAACCTCATCAACGAGGAAATCGCCCAGATGATGGCCGAGAATGATATCTGGCTGAGCCCGCAGGTACTTGTCTACCGCACCTTTTCGCCTGACCTCGGGCCCGTGCGCCTCGCCAAAGGGCGGATGGTTGAGGCCGGGCTCGACAGCATGTTCACACTGGCCAAAAAGTACGGGATTAAGATCGCTTTCGGCACTGACGTCGTTGTGAACCCACAAGCGTGCGCCGATCAGAACAAGGAGTTTGCGGCCCGTCTTGACTGGTTCACGCCTGCCGAGATCCTGACCCAAGCGACCGCAAACTCCGGTGAGCTGCTTCAGCTCTCTGGTGACCGCAGTCCCTATCCCGGCATCGTTGGTCGGCTCGTCGAAGGTGCGCATGCAGACCTGTTGCTGATCGACGGAAATCCGCTCGAGGACATTTCCATCCTCGAAGACCATGAAACCGCGCTCGACCTGATTATGAAGGGCGGGACCATTTACAAAAACGACTTGTAGGAAGTTCAGCATGGTTCAGTCACTTCTGCGGCTGCGTGGCCTTCTAGCCATCTTAGTCATCGCCATCCAGTCCGTCGCCGCCGCAGCGTCTGACGGCGCGAATTCGCAGTTCGCGAGTTGGGATGCTCTCGCTCCCACCGTTGAGCCGTTCGATGACCCCTTCCTCGATATGACGCTGGAACAGAAAAAAGACTTGCGAGATATCTTGATTTCCCAGAAAGCCGAGACCGCCGGGAGTGGCTCGCTCGGTCTGCCGGACGCTGCAAGAGCGGCCCGCGGCAGGCTCGAAGCTGCTGGCCTCGACCCGGATTATCTCCTCGATCAAAGACTGGTCGTAATGAAACGGCGCCGCGAAGAAGCGACCGGCGTGACGTCGACCTTCCTCGATCAACAGGTCCTTCTCGACGGTTTCGTTCTGCCGCTGGTGTGGGAAGGCGAGCGCGTTGTCGAATTCCTGCTCGTGCCCTGGGTCGGTGCCTGCATACACACGCCACCTCCGCCGCCCAATCAGATTATTCACGTCGCCTTCCCCGAGGGACTGGAGCTGAAACGGCGGTTCGAAGCGGTCCGGTTGGAAGGGACATTGCGCCATCGACCCGCAGAGCATGCGCTGTTTCTGTTCGATGGAAGCCGGCAGATCCCCGCCTCATACGGCCTGGACGGTGCAGCACTAACCGGCCAGCCGGGTGAAATCGTTGCGGCCTCCGCGTCCGGTGTTCCGGCCCTCATCAGAGCGCAAATCTGGGTAAACACGCTCTTCACATCGGGAATGTCAGAAATCGGCAAGGAGGGGTCGGCACAAGCAATTCTCTTGGCCGTGCTTTTGGCCTTCGGATACGGGGCACTTCACACGCTGGGACCAGGCCACGGCAAGGCGGTCGTGATCTCTTACTTTGTGGGGACAGGTGGCAGTCTCCGACGCGGGCTCAACATGGGCGCGCGCATCGCCGCCTTTCACGTCGCATCGGCGATCGTGGTCGTCTTCCTTCTCGATCTCGCCGTGCGGCAAGCGACAGGAGCTGCCCCCTCCGATTACAGGATGATCCGCCTTCTCAGCTATTCGCTGATTGTCGCCATCGGTGCCGTGATGCTCTGGCAGGCCATTCGCGCCATGCGGCAGCAAACGCCCGAAGCCGTTCAGCACAAGCACGACCATCATCATGCCGATCACGCCCACAGTGCCTGCGCAGCCTGCAATGGGCACGAGGCGCGTGCGGTAGGCGGCTGGGTCGCGGCTGCCGTGGGTGTCGTCCCGTGCACCGGAGCATTGATCGTGATGCTGTTCGGCCTTGCGAATGACCTGATCTGGCCGGCTACTCTGATGGTGGTCGCGATCTCGGCCGGTATGGCGGTCGCCATGTCCGCGCTGGGGGTCGCTGCGCTCTGGGGCCGTGGTTGGGCAGAACGCCGCTTCGCATCTGATCAGCCAACGCGACAACGCTTCGCTAAAGGTGCGCGTCTTGCAGGTGCAATATGCGTTCTTGTGATTGGCGTAGGGCTGTTCTTCACCACCCTTGTTCACGCGCCTACAGATCGACTTCAATTGGACGGAATTGCCACGGTCTCTGAGAGTTTGAGCGTATCTGGAGGATGATCTAGCCTCTTGTAAGTATGTAGTACGAACGAAAGGTTTTCTGGCAAACGCCTAGGTAGACAGTTTGATACCAGTCCCTTCCATCATAGGTTCAGCACGGACGTTTGAGAGCGATTTAGAAGCGATGGAGGATCGTAAAGGCGTTTTTTGGCATCGGTGCCAATAACGACTGAAGCCGAGCAAACTTAGCGCAATTCAAAGTGAAGGTCTGCGAAGCGCACCAAAGCAGCTACAAACTCAAACACGGCGAATGAACACTTTGTCCGCAGACTGTGAGTTCGTGCACCCTGAAAATTTGCGCCTGCAGCGAACGGCCGGTTCGACGGGCCGCACCGCAGCGGCGACATGTGTCGATGAACGTCCGCTTCGGGCCGTCCCCGATGTATCATCTCGCCGTGCGACAGCTAATACAGCGTTGCCTCTGATGTCGGCACGGATGAATGAAAAGCCCAAAGGGTGGAGCATTCAGGTCAACGGAACTGACTTCTCACTCTCGCGGCAGCGAACGATTTGCATATCATTCGCCCTGCGGGACGACGACGAAAAGGGCCTTCGCAGCAGTCGCTCCAATGTCCGCTGCCTGGAAGCACGTCAAAACCACATGTCCTTTACAGTTCGGCTGTCACGAGGAAGTTCTAGAAAGCTGTCGTGCCCCTCGAAGTGACGGATTGGAATCTCACTGATTGGTGACGGATCAGACATTCGAACATTAACCGCAGACAGTTTGCGGCCGTTTTCGTCCGAGAAACACGCAACGTAGTGCGTCACACACCCGCAATTGGCGCAGAAGTGAAAATGGATATCCCCGCTATCGCGACGCAGATATGTACTTGTTTTCCCGGTAGTTTGAATGTCATAGCCAATGTGCCCGTAGGCCCAAAGGGCACCGTAACGCCGACAGATTGTGCAATTGCAGGCCGTGACCGACTTTGGCACAGCATCGAGAGTCCAGCCAACTTCGCCGCAGTGGCACGTTCCTTTCAGCATGTATCAATCCCCGCTCTCGGAACTGACGGCATCATGACGACCGACCCATGTGCTTTGGCCCAGGTGCGGATCGCCGCTTGGGTCAAGCTACACTTGTGGCCTTCCCTTGGACAACAGACAGCCGATTTACATTCACAGAGATACGCAGCTGGGTCACAGGACCACTGGGCGGCGATGCGTGACTGGCTGGTTCGGAATGACGTTCCTGCTCCAAAAAATCTGCCGGGGTGGCCAGAAAAGGAATAAGGGCTGGCTGAGGGGGTCGAGGCCAGCCCCTATCTTCGTCACGAGGGGGTAAGTGGTTATTCTGATCCCAAACTACCCAGTTTGCATGCTGCCCGAAATTGGGGGATTCCCGTAACACTGCAAACTTCACCGAAAAAGTTTGTTTCCAATGAGCGAACAGTGAGTTTCAAAACGAGATGTGGACACAATTTTGCCGCAATGCGATCCTCTGTCCGTGGGTGGCGCGTGTTGATTTTAGAACGTTCCAGTTTTTCCATCTGGATTTGAGGGGGTTGTTGAGTTCGGCGCGCCGCCCCACGAGTACTTCATCGAACCGCCAAAGTATTGAACTGCACTTTCCGAGTGCCGGAGCGCCAACGCACTTTTCATCTCATGGACGCAATTTGAACACTCTCCGCAAATATCAGTGCGGAGCGGCGCGCCTTGATGGGGATTATGATTTCAATGAGGGGGTACGAGTTCGGCGCGTCGCACCACCACTGCCGGATATACTCGTTGTCCTTTGATTTGTTTAAACACTATCTTTTGATCCAGTTTGCGATTTTGAGAATGGGTGATTAGTGGAAGAGAATGAAGGCGTCTGGTTTAGCCAGGTCATGTATGACCCAACGTTGATGAAGCCCATTACCTCCGAGCAGGCTTTAAATGACTTGCCGACCGCAGGTGCAGTTACAGAAAGAAACAAAGCCGGGATAGTCCAATCCCGTGACGCCTTTCCGGATATGATATTTGGGTTGTACCCGTATAAAAAGCTCAAGGCACTTCCCGACATATTCAACGGGCCTGCTGGTCCCGTCATATCTCGCGCGGTAGCGGATGTACTTCGCGAAGCAGAGTTGGGAAAAACGAAAATCTATCCTTTGAACGTTTGCCAACACGACCGTGTGACACCAGTTGAAGGTGAGTATTTTACACTCGCCCTTGGCGAACAGAAAACGGCGTTTGTTCCGGATCGGTCGAATATGGTCAAACCTTTGGGTAACAAACCAGATACTTGGATCAAACGGGGTATGAAGCCCAAAGACTTCGACTTTGTTGTTGCAGACATAGCCTTGGAGGGGCCCGATTTGTGGGTTGATCCATGCCTAGCGTGGAGCCTGTTTTTCAGCGCCCGTTTGGTAAAGGCGTTGAAGGCAGCAAAGCTCACGCGCCGCTTCGGGCTGAGTAAATGTAAGGTTGTTTCCATTCACTAAAGGGGTACGAGTTTGGGGATGACGCATTATCGATACCGGCCAAGTTATGGGGAAATCTGGCTGGTTGTAAGTGTCCTTCTGGAGGCGGTTTGAAGTCTATTTCAGTGCAGAGTAGCGGCCCTGATTTTTGGCTCATCGCCGGAATACTTCTGGGCGTCATCCTACTGTATTTTACCTTGCGATTGATGCTCCGCGTATTCGGAGCAACCAAAGAGAAAGTCTCGTGCCGTTGGAAGAGAAAAACCGCGCAGGACAAGGAAACTCTGCGCGCTTGGAATTGTCGGGCATGCGGTGTTACAGCATATTCTGGAAACGGACGGAAACCCACAGGCTGTCGCAAGTCCGCCAAACCACAGAGCTTATAGTCAGGATGGCACGGACATGAATGTAGATGAACCGAAGCTGGTGATGTCAGACAGGTGCAAGGCTGTGCTTTTAGACGGGTATCGGTTTGAAATCGAAATCTACCGCTTGGACAACCAGGACAAATGGACGTTGGAAGTGGTGGACCATGAAGACGCCAGTTATGTCTGGGACGACAAGTTCAATTCGGACCAAGCGGCCCTTGATACAGCAATTGAGATTTTGAACAACGAAGGCGCGTTGGGCTTCATGGGGAAAGAGTAGAAACCTTAGGGTAATCTTAGTGTGGCTAGTGCCGAAACCAAACCAGATATCCATTGGATCTTTACACTTCCTGAGTGCTTTTCCTGACTTTCCTGCGCGCCCTCGCTGACCGTTTTCTACACCCCTCAGAGCAATACCGCGCTTCAGTCCTGCGATAGTCGGGCAGGTCATCCCCACACCACCGACAAACCCAAGTGCCTTGCTTCACACAGCGTAGCATCGCCTTTGCCCGCTTTAAAACCGGAAAGCGGTCCATCTCTGCTACCGCGAACCTGTCAGCGCGAAAAGCTGGAAGCCGACATTCAATCCGACCCAGTTACTGTCTCCGCTTTGCATTACCGCGAGGCGCCTAGTACCCGACGACTTCCCCCAACACTTCTCCTGCGGCGCCGTCGGGTGGGCGCGTATCTGCGACCGCGGCAAGCGTCAGCGCCAGATCGACTGTATGCACTCGACGCGAGACCCGCTGTGGCGCGAGGCTGAAACCGGCAAAAGCTATGGGCACGTGGGTGTCATAACGCCAGGGCGAGCCGTGGGTGACTGTGACCGAGAGACCGTCGAAATCGTTGATGAACCAGCCGGGGCTGGTCACCAGATAGATGTCGCCCGAGCGGTCGGGGTTGTAGTTGTTGGCCACGGCGCGCATCAGCGCATTGTCGGGCAGGGCGCCCGTACGAATGCGGGACGAAGGCACAGCGAAGGCGATACCTTCGAAGGTCGACAGTTCTTCGGCGATGGCGGTTTCCAGCGCGACAAGGTCGATGTCGTCGCGACTGTGCACCTCTTCCGAGAGGGTGAGGTAGGGGTGGTCATAGCCCGCTATCAGCGGATCGCTAAGGCCAAAGCGCGCGCGGATGCGATCGGCGGCGGGCTGGGTCGCCCAGTGCTCGGGGTTGACGTAGCCGCCCATCTCTCCAAGCTCGGCCAGGTATCCCGGCGCCTCGGGCGTGCCGTGATCGGCGGACAGCGCGATCAGGGTGTTCTCGAGCCCGATCTCGGCGTCGATAAAGGCGAAGAGATCGGTCAGGGTGCGGTCGAGCCGGAGCAGGTTTTCCTCGGCCTCGAGGCTGGAGGGGCCGAAGCCGTGGCCAATGTAATCGGTCGCCGAGAAGCTGACGGAGAGGTAATCGGTGACGTCATCCTGCCCCAGGCCCTCGGCTGTGATCAGGGTCTTGGCGAAATCGGCGGTGATCTCGTCCCCGGCAGGGCTGAAGGTGAGCAGCGTGGGGAAATAGGGATCGTTCTTCCACGAAAGCGGATCGACGATCGAATAGGGGTGCGGGAAGGTGCGCCCGAACCCGGCAAGATCGGTTTCCCAATCCTGATCGTCGCGATCGCCAAAAAGATAGCTATCGATGGGATGGGTCAGCTGCCACGAGGTGCCGAGATAGTTTTGCAGGAAATCCTTAGCGTTCCAATCGGTCACCCAATCCGGGTAGCCGTCGTAATAATAGCTGGAGGTGACGAATTCCCCGGCGGATTTGGAGAACCAGAACGCCTTGCCGGTGTGGCCCGCCATCGAGACGGCACCACGATCCTTGACCGAGACGCCAAAGACCTTGGCGCGGCCCTGGGTGGCGATGGACAGCTCGTCGGAAAAGGTGGTGGTCAGGATGGCGCGGGGCGAACGGCCATCGGAACTGGCGGCAAGCTGGGTGGGGTCGACCTCGGTGTTGGGGTTCACGTCCGCGCCCCGAGTGAGGAGTGGATAGTCGGCGTCCTCGACATTGTAGATAGTGCGCCCCGTGGCGCGGTCGTACCAGAGGTTGCCTACCATGCCATGGGCCGACGGATGCGCGCCGGTGGCCAGCGTGGTATGGCCGACGACGGTTTCGGTATTGGCGTGGGCGTGGTGGGCGTTGTCGTAGTAGACGCCCTGATCCATCAGATAGCGGAATCCGCCCGAGCCAAATTGGTCGTAGTGGCGGAAAGGCAGGTCGCCCCGCAGCTGATCCACAGTGATCTGGAGGATGAGGCGCGGCTTATCCTCGGCTAATGCACTGTTCGCCAAGGAAAACGCCAGGAAGACGGCGCAACTGGCCGTTTGGACAGGTGGCTTTTTCAACATCGAAGGCTCCTTCCTCTCGTCGATCGGCCCACGCGGTGCGCGGGCCGTCGCGTCATCAGTTTAGGGGCAGGACATCCGGGAAGGTCCAGCTGCCATCGAGGATTTCGGCGCGTGGCTGGTAGAGCCGGACCGTGTAGTTCCAGCCCGGCGTAAGAGGGATGCAGTTGATCCGGTCATCCTCGCAGCCACCGAAATGGATGGTGAAGGAACCATCCTCATTCGGGGTGGCCGAGGTGTTGTTATAGCTGTTCCGCCCCAAATCGTTGGGCGCGAGGAAGCCGTCAGCGTCGTAGACGGTGATCGACCAGAACGCGTCCACCGGCACGTCTTGCAGCGTCACGGCATGGGGGGTCGCGCCGTCATTCCTATCGACGGCGTCGACAAAGGCGCTGGCCGTCGTGGCCGGCTGCCCCGCCCAGCCCGCCATCCCGATCAGATGGCCCAGCGGGTCCACCTCGTCGCGGCGGCCAAAGGCGATGCTGGCATCAAGGCCGACGGCAGCGGCGAGGTCACTGACCGCCTTCCGTGCAGCGGCAAGGGCGTCGAGATCCCAGTCCGGAGCCTCGAAGGGGCCGGTTCCGCCGCCTTCGAGGCGAATTCCGTCCTGCACCGCATGGGCGCGCGCCGTATCGTCGGGATCGCCCGCGTCGATGAAGGTGCGGAACAGGAGCATCGCGAAGCGGGTCCCGACCTCGTCCTCGGTCAGCTCGTATGCACCGGGTTCGGCATAGGCAAAGTTGTAGTGGTCCTGGCTGATCACCAGCACCGACTGGAACCGTCCGTCGCCCTCCGGCAGCGTCACCGTCACCGGCTCGGACAGATCGATGAGGGCGGACGAATACAAGGTGTCCTGGTTGGGCCGGATGACTGGCTGCGGCTTGTCGGCGGAGGTTACCTCGCGCTCATGGGCGATCTCGCCGACACCTGTTCCGTTGTTCTTCATAGTGAGCCGGAACATCGTATCGCTCTCGGCGCGCATGAGGTTCCGGATCGTGATATCTTCGGCGAGAACTGGTGCGGGTGCGCAGAGGGCAGCGGCAAGGAGAAGGTGTTTTATTTTTCTGTCCTTTCTGTCAGTTCGCGGGCTCGACACCCGGGAAGACCCAGCTTCCATCCAGCACTTCCGGCGCTGCACGATAGAGCCGCACGGTGTATTGCCACCCCTCGACAAGCGGCAGGCAATTCACGCGCCCGTCCTCGCAGCCGCCCAGATGCACGGTCATCGAGCCGTCCTCATTGTACGTCCCGCTGACGGAGTTGATGACATAGGCGTCCATCGCGTTCGGCGCGAAATAACGGTTTGCATCATAGAGGCTGACCGACCAGAAATCCTTGACGGGCACGTCGGCCGGCACTTCGATCTTGTATTTCCCGACCGGCAGGTTCGGCGAGATCCCGAGATAAAGTGCCTCATCCTCGGGCAATCCGCCCCAGCCACCGGCCGTCCCAATGAAATGCCGCACTGGATCGACATCCTCCTTCTTGCCGAACATGTGGAAACTGTCCGGAAGGTAGGCGCCGACACCGACGGCGGCCCTTACGAGCCCTATATAGTCCTCTTCGTCATAGGGCGGGACGATGAAGGGTTTGGACGAGGCAGCGTCGATCGACATCTGGTCCTGGATCGCGTGCACGGCGGCCAGGTCCGCGGAATCGGTCGCATCCAGCAGGACGCGCAGATAGACGGCGACATATGGCGTGTCAAACGTGTCCATATCGAGTGTATAGGCGCCGCCACCGTGCAAGACCTTGTTCAGGTAGTGGTCCTGGTTGATGACCATCGCCGACATGTAGCGGTCGCCGACATCCGGAAGGGTGACCGTCGCGCCCTTGCTGATATTGATGATCGCGGCGCTATAGAGAGTGTCCCGGTTCGCGCTGATGGTGGTCTGAGCATGGACGGGCATCATTTCGCGGAAGTGGTAGAACTTGTTTACCCCTCCAGCGAGGGCAACATATTTGCCGAACTCGATATCTGTCGCGGCACGGATAAAGTTGTCTACCGTGACTGGGATTTCCCTGCTGTCGGCAAGTTGGTCCACTGTGGTGTCGAAGTTTTGGGCATGAGCGGGACCAGAGACGATCGCGGCCAGGAATGCAAGAAACAAAAATATGCGGTTTGCCAACTGTTTACCTTTCATGAGTCGCCCCTCAAGTCTTCGTTTTCCTGGCGTTTTATCATAGTGCGACCGGTCATTTTGTGACAAAGAGACGCTATGAGACAGAAGTTGGTCAACATCATCGAACTGGCGCACGTCGTGGACATTCTTGACAGCTTCGTCCCGAAACACGTCGTCGGGAGTGCGCTCCGAACGGCTGGTCTCGACCGTAAGATGCTGTCAGAAGGAACCGGGTTTGTTTCCTACGCTGCTGAGGCCGTCATTCTGGAGTCCGTCGCCCGCATGATAAGCGATCGCCATCTGGGTGCCAGGGTTGGCTGGGCCTTCGACTACTTGGCTTACGGAGCTTATGCGAACTACGTGCTGGGCGCACCGGATCTGCGATCTGCGCTTGACCGCGGGCGACGCGCGCTGTCGCTGACGCATCCTGGCTCTGAAATCGTGATCCGACAGACTGACACGCACGTTGTCGTCGGACGAGACTCGAAAGGCTTCTCGGTCGTCGGCCACCGACACCTCGACGAAGGGGCGCTGTTCGTTATTTCCAAGGTGGCCAGGCATTTCCTCGGCACGGACTGGCAGCCCGATTGGTTTGAACTTCCCGATGGCAATGGTGACGACAAGTCAAAGCTTGCAGATCTGTTCGGCGCACCTGTTAGGACGGGAGCCCAGTCACCGTCCGTCGCGCTTCGGCTTTGCGACCTTGACACGCGAAACCCGCACCCCTTGCAGTCTCGGAAGACTATTACATTGGGGGACCTGGGTGCGCTCATGGGGGTTGAGCCGGTTCAGTCCATTGAAGGCGCGGTTTTGCAAATCATGCGCGCTCATCTTCCGACAAGTGTGCTTTCCGAGAGCAAAGTTGCGGCCCATCTTGCGATCGGCCCCAGGTCACTTCAGAGGGCCCTTAGGGCGGAAGGGACGGCATACAGGACAATCCGCTCCATGCTCATCGAGGAGCAGGCGCGCGAAATGCTTCAGCAATCGGACATTCCGGTCGAACGGATCGCCGAAATGCTGGGATACATAGAGCCGAGAAGCTTTCGCCGTGCGTTCAGGGAGTGGACCGGCTCTTCACCAAAGAGCTTCCGGGGAAACCGAAACACAAACACTTGAGTCGTTGCCGCTGATCACATTCGCATATACACGATGGATTTTCTGGAAACCCAAGGCGTCCCGAAGTCTGCCAAAAAATTTTGAATTCCCCAGACCTGCGCTTCGTCCGCTCTGCCGGCATTTGCCGTTCTTGAGAATGTGCGGCCGCAGCGAATGGCAGGTCCGGCGACGCCGCACTGCGGAGACTGCAAGCGGGGAGAAGGTCCGCAAAGGGCCGTCCTCATCCGAGCAAGATTTAATTTCGATCTGATGCTGCACCTGCTCCAACGTCTGCAAGAAGCCCAATTCGCACAATGCTGCGCGCGGCGAAAGGCGGCATTCGAAAAGTCGCCCTCGGCTGATCTGCGTCAACCGCCCCAAGTGTCTGACAGGATAAATCCGCTTGGGAAGGGATCACCAGGGTCCAACCCGATCTGGGACATGCCATAGATCCAGCACTGCCCGGTCACCCGCACCTGGCTTCCCTGGTAAGGGCCGATTTGTGCCTCTCCCATCAGTTCGGCGCAAAATTCCCCGCCGATTATCGACCTGGTGGTGATCTGATCGCCTTTCGCAATCTCTCCCCTGGCGTGCAGCACCGCCATCGTAGAATTGGTGCCGGTCCCACAAGGCGACCGGTCGGCGCGCGCAGGTTTCAGGGTCGTGCAATGGCGCATCGCCCCGTCCGCTTCTCGCGAGAGGAACATGACATAGGCGAGCCCGTGCACCTCGGCGATCTCAGGATGTACGACATCTGTTATTTCGGCAATCTGGTCGCGCAGAACAACCCCCGCTTCGGCAAGGGCACGCGCGTTTTCCGGGGCAATCGTCATGCCAACCTGATCCACATCAACCAAGGCATAGAACACGCCGCCGTAGCACAGGTCAAAGGCCACAGGGCCCCAGCGCTCGGTCTCAACCACGTCAGAAGCGGCCACGAACGAGGCTGGCATGTCCAGGCTGACACCCGTGACCTTGCCGTCCCGGCACGTCGCTGTCGCCCGCACCAGCCCGGCGGCGGTATCCAATGTCACCACGGTTTCCGGTTCAACCATCTCCATCATTCCGGTTTCCAAGATGGCGGTCACGGCACACATGGAATTTGAGCCGGACATGGCATGGGCTTGATCTGTTTGAAGCACGATCATCCCGAAATCTGCCTCCGGATGACAGGCCGGGGGGATCAATACAAAGGAATGATTTGCCGCCGCACGCGGTTCGGAGCAGAGCCAGCGGCGCAGGCTGTCATCGACCTCGTTGATATGGGCCAGCTTGGCTGCCATGGTGTCACCGGGAATGTTCAGAAAGCCTCCGGAGATGACCCGCCCGATTTCCCCTGCACAATGAACATCGACGGTCTGCAGTGTGCGTTTCCAGCGCATGTGCCTTACTCCTTGATGTACCAGCCCCAGAGGGCCGAGCGGTCATATGTGGTGATCTGTTTGGTCTCGAGGTAGTTGTTAAACCCCCATTCCCCCAGCTCTCGGCCTATGCCTGATTGTTTGTAGCCACCCCAGGGCGCCTCGGTGAACTTCGGCTGTGAGCAGTTTATCCAGACGATCCCGGCGCGAAAGGCGCGCGCTACGCGCTCGGCGCGGTCCAAATCATTGGACAGAACCGCCGCGCCCAGACCAAAGCGCGAGCCATTGGCCAGGTCCACGGCCTCTTCTTCGGTTGAAAACTGGCGGATGCAGACCACCGGACCAAAGATTTCCTCGTTCCAGATCCAAGCGTCTGCTGGCACATCGGTGAAGATGGTGGGCTCGACATAGCAGCCATGTTCCAACCCTTCCGGCACGCCGCGCCCGGCGGCGAGGGTGGCTTCGGTCTTGCCCTTCTCAATGGCCGCCAACACCTTGTCGTGCTGCGATGGACTGACCAGAGGTCCAAGCAAAACACCGTCGTCCAGCCCGTGACCGATCCTAATCTTGCGAGTCTCCGCGATTAGCCGCTCCATCAAGTCCGGGTAGATATCTTCGTGTATCAGCACCCGGCTGGTGGCCGAGCAGACTTCGCCTTGGTTCCAGAAGATACCGAACAGGATCCACTCCACCGCCTCGGCGATATCTGCATCCTCGAACACCACCATCGGGGATTTGCCGCCCAATTCCAGCGAAATGGTTTTGATGTCCCGCGCAGCGGTGGCCATGATGCGTGATCCGGTTGGAACGGACCCTGTGAACGCAAGCTTGTCGACTTCCGGGTGTTCAGTCAGCGGTTGCCCGGCTTGCGCACCGAACCCAGTGACGATGTTCAAAGCGCCATCGGGCAGGCCCGCCTTTTTGGCGATCACGCCCAGTTCCAGCGCAGTAACTGGCGTCAATTCCGACGGCTTCAGAACCATCGTACATCCTGTTGCCAGCGCCGGTGCCACTTTCCATGCGGCCATGAGCATCGGGAAGTTCCACGGGATGATCGCCCCGGCCACGCCTACCGGCTCTCTGACAACCTTGGATTTGAACTCATCCATCGGCAGGATGATTTCTTCTTCGGAATTGTTGTCGAACCGCTCCGCAATGTCTGCGTAGAAATGGAAACACCCTGCGGTGTCTTCGATATCCCAAACAGCCTCGGGTAAAGGTTTACCGTTGTCACGCACCTCGATGCGCGCAAGTTCGTCCGTGCGGGCGGTGATCTCGTCGCCCATTTTGCGAAGTATAGCGGCACGTTCTGCGCCGCTCATCCGCGGCCATGGCCCCTTGTCGAAAGCTGTGCGAGCGGCTTTCACCGCAGCATCCACATCGACGGCACTGCCAGCCGCAATCTGATGAATCACAGTGCAGTCAGAAGGGTCGACCACGTCGAACATTTGGCCAGATGCGGGCGCAACCCACTCGCCATTTATGAACAGCTGATTTTGCATGGCTTGATTTCCTTCAGAAACGGTCAATTCGGTATGGGGACATGTCGATGGCTGGCCGACTTCCCGTAATCAGGTCGCCCATCAGATGAGCGCAAGTCGCAGCATAGGTAAGCCCCAGATGCCCATGCCCTGTGGCATAGAACACGCCCGGGGTCTTGGCCGACGCTGACATGACCGGAATCGTGTCGGGAAAGGCCGGTCGGTGGCCCATCCATTCGGTGAAGTCTTCGACTTGTAGGTTTGGCAAGGCCTCACGCGCCCGACGCACTGTGATCTTGGCACGGCGATAATCCGGGGCGGCGTCAAGGCCCGCCATTTCAACTGTACCACCCACTCGAATGCCGCCTGCCGTCGGGCTGACCATGAAGGCTTTTGCAGGCCAAATGATGGAATGCGCCATGTCGATCCCCGGCGCCAGCATCTGGGTGTGGTAGCCACGCTCAGTCTCCAGGGGCATTGGTTCACCCAAAAGCTTAGAGAGCCGCGATGTGAAGGCGCCCGCGCAAAGAACCACTTCGTCTTGTGTGGATGGCGTCTGCTTTGCAAGGACAAAATGCTCTGATTGCGCGGCTGGTCAGTACAGTCCTGTGTCCGGCCTTTGATTGCGGCATT
>NZ_JBQFZP010000029.1:0-21500 GCF_056542305.1 Ruegeria sp. AD9 | reverse complement strand
TCTCATCTCCACTCTCTGATGGTTACGATGAGCCTGAAATCCTCCGCTACGCAATCAACCTAGTCTGTTCCATGGGTGCTGATGGCGGACAAAGTATTTGTTTTTATTAAGTAAAGGATAGAGGGTTCTCCTTCCAAGGATAGTCAAGGCTATATGCAAAGAGAGACATGGATTTCCAAGAATAGTGGCGTTGCAGAATTGTCACGCAAAGATCTCAGAAACTACCGAAATACTTATAGCATAGAGAGTTGACCCATCTTTTTCTTATTGCCAACGGCAACGTTGCCTTAGCGGCACTAGACGAAGAAGAAAAAGAATTCACCCAAAGCTCGCAGTCGCCCTAGCTGAAAAAACTAGAAGCTGTGGCTCGGGAAGCTTTTTACAAAGCCATAACTCTCGTTAAGATGAGGTCAAATGGTACAGAAATGGTACACGAACAAATCAGACCTTACCATATTTGAACAAGCTGCTCGGCAGACGCTGAAATATCCATTTATATCAACGTGTTAAATGGTGCCCGGGGGCGGCACATGCAACCTGTTTGAGATTGTTCGTTCTTGTGCAGTTTCCCATTCAGTTACAACGTTCTAACTGGTTTAACTGTCCAGGCTTGTCTTGCCGTGTTTGGCGCTATCCAATAAGTTAAGGTGGATATTAGGGTGGATAGAAATGCGGGCAACGAACAGACTTTCAGCCTCCTTTGTAAAATCTGCACCGGTCGGTAAACACTGCGATGGAGCTGGGCTTTGGTTTATTAAACGAGACGACGGTGGAGCGCAGTGGATGCTTCGTGTGACTGTGCATGGCCGAAGGCGCGAAATGGGCTTAGGCGGCTATCCAACTCTTTCTCTTGCAAGTGCTCGAAGTGTTGCACAGCGATGGCGTACGGTTGCTGCGGAAGGCCGTGATCCGGTCAAGGAGCGTGAAGCAGAGGCACGTGCGGCACGGCGGGAAGATGTTTCACTTGCGGTTCTGACTGCAGATGCATTCGAAGCGCGAAAGGCTGAACTCAAAGGCGATGGAAAAGCAGGGCGTTGGCTCTCACCGCTAAATGGGCATGTACTGCCCAAGCTTGGAAAGGTGCCAATAACAGACATTGACCAGCGCGACATTCGCGACACCCTGGCCCCAATCTGGCACACAAAAGCCGACACAGCGCGCAAAGCAATGAACCGGCTAAACATTGTCTTTCGCCATGCGGCCGCGCTTGGATTGGACGTTGACCTTCAGGCAACAGAAAAAGCCAAAGCGTTGTTGGGAAAGTCACGTCACAAGCCGAAACACATGCCAGCGATGCTGTGGAGCGATGTCCCTGCCTTCTACTCAAGCTTAGAGGAACCCTCGCTCACGAACCTCGCTATGAGGTTTCTCATCCTAACCGGTGTTCGCTCTAAACCTTTGCGCTTTATCAGGCTAGAACAGATTGAGGGGCACGTTTGGACTATACCCGGTGAGCTCATGAAAGGTCGAAAAGGGGCAACAAGTGATTTCCGTGTGCCGCTTTCGAAGGAAGCGCAACGCGTTCTCGACCTTGCCCTACCGCATTCCAGAAATGGTTTCCTTTTTCCGAATACACGGCAGGGCGTGATCTCTGATATGACACTGTCACGAATGATGGAACGTCGCAAACTGGAGGCCCGCCCGCATGGCTTCCGCAGCAGTCTGCGCGACTGGCTGGCTGAAGCCACCGACGCGACACACGAAGTTGCGGAAGCAATGCTGGGACATACAACCGACTCTGGTGTCGTTCGAGCTTACAGACGCACAGATTTTCTTGAGCAGAGATCTGTGCTGGCGGAACGTTGGGCGGACTTTCTGTCAGGTGGTGCAGGTCATGTCGTGAAGCTAGCGTGACGGCCAGGCATTGAGGGGGTCACTCTATGGGTATGGAATACGACGACGCGGCAGCCGAGCGACTAGAGGCGGTTTACCTTGGGCCGGACGTAGTTTCTCAAAGAGAAGACACCCTTCAAAGGATTTCGGTTCAAAAGGGCGAACGGGTCTTGGATATTGGAAGCGGCCCCGGCTTTCTTGCGGCTCAAATAGCGGATCAAACAGGACCCGGTGGTGAAGTTGTAGGCATCGACATTTCGGAACAGATGGTCGACCGCGCAACGAAACGAAGTGAGCATGACTGGCTAAGCTATCGTTGCGCCGATGCGACCGAACTCCCATTTGAAGACAGCTATTTCGATGTGGTCGTTAGCACCCAAGTTGCTGAATATGTGCCTGATGTAGCGAAGTTTTGCAGCGAAGTTTTTCGTGTTCTCAAACCCGGCGGACGTGCTCTGATCCTTGCGACAGACTGGGAAGGTGTCTGTTGGCACAGCGAGTATCCGGATCGAATGGACAAAGTACTCAAGGCTTTTGCACCACATTGCGCCGACAGCAAACTTCCGCGAACGCTTGGCGCTCGTCTTCGAAACGCGGGTTTGGTTGTCAATGAGGTGAGCTATTTCTCAATCATAAATACGGACAGGTACGATGGTTGCTATGGCGAAGGGATGGTGCCCTTCATTGTGGCCTACGTGAAGGGACAAAAAACTGTTCCAGATGATGAACTGCAGGCGTGGGCAGAAGAACAATCGGCACTTAATGCAATTGGGGAGCATTTCTTCTCGACTGGCCGATTTAGTTTCTCCGTCAGCAAACCATCCTGATCGGCAAGCAGACATTGGGGCAGCGACAGCGAACGGCAGCAAAGTCCCGCAAAGCAGACGCCCAACGAGCTCTTTCTGATGGCTGCTTCTGACCTCACCAACACGTATCCTACGCTCAATTTCGATTGGTTGTTAAGGCAATGCGACCGGGTTTTCATCGAGTGTCCGGAGGTAAGAAATCAAGTCTGCGCGATCCTGATCAAACCAAACTCCATCTAAGTCCATCTTTGTTCCCGGAATGTATTCTCGTGGACGCCCAAGAAACGAGTTGAGATTGTCGTAGTCCCAGACACCTGAAGTCGCTGAGAAAGCCGTCGAGTACTCGTAGCCATCGTACGAGCCAATGGTGCGCCCGAGAACTCCCCAAAGTGGCGGACCTTCATTGGCTTGAACTTGCCCATTGTTCTCCAGGCTGTGACAGGCTTTGCAGGCACCTGCCAGAGTTTTTCCTCGGCCCCTGTCGGCATTACCAATCAAGTGCTTCACACTAGGGATACTTGCACTTGTAGGTACGCCAGCATCCAATAGCATGGTCACGATTTCGTCGTGCCCACGCAACGAGGCGAAATGCAGTGCTGTCCCAAGCCAAGGATCCACGACAGTTGGATCAGCACCGGCTTCCAAAAGCAATCGAACAACTTCTGTGTGTCCGTTGCTTGACGCAACATGGATTGGGTATGCAAAAGTTTTTTCGTACTCAGCATTGGGAAGAGAGTAGTTTGGGTCGGCCCCAGCCTCCAACAGGGCCGCGACCACGTCCGTACGACCGAACCGAGATGCTACTACGAGTGGTGACGAACCTTCAAAACGAGCGCCTGTGGTGCTCGGCAGATCCACCGGCACTCCTTTTTCGATTTCTGACATAACTTTTGCGACATCGCCTTTTCGAGCCATCAAGTGGATCATTTCAGCGGAACTTGTCGACATGGTGGCGCATAGCGCAGCCACCCCCGCGAGGAATGTTTTCCAAGTTCTGTTCATTGCGGCATCCCCCCGGTTGTGGGAGCCTTAATACCACAACTAGTCGTCAATTTCATTTCTTGCAAAGAGTGGCCGCTTTGTCCCGCAATTCGGACATCGATCGATTTTCCCCAAATAACCGCTATGCGGGACAAACCGGCCGAACGACAATCGACGCAACCCGCGCATGAGCGGTCTTTCAACGAAAGAAAGCGAATGACCGCTCTTGAATTAGAGTGCCCGACTCCTCTGAGAGGACCGACCCACCTGCGGAAACTGCAACTTACCTGTCGTTACAAGTTACCTCTCGTTACAAGCCCTCTGATGACGCTTCAAGTAACAGAAAAACGGCCCAAGGAAACCAACTGAGCAAAACAAGTGTCATCAGCCGGGCGTATACCAGATTGGCGACGTATAAGCTCGCTCCTGCGTCTCTGTCGGCGCTTCTTCGGGCAGCGACGCGCCCATTCGGAAGGCATCGTAGACCGTCCATCGTGGTGTCGGGATTTCAATGACCCGGGCGTAGTAGAAAGCCGATTGCGAGGGATCGAAGTCGGGGTCAGTCCAGACCGTACCCATCTCTGCCTGACCAATCGAGTTCGTCCACGTGGCGCGCTCCACGTCGACGGTCGATCCGATGGCGGGCAACTTGCCGTTCGCATCGGGCTCGCGGTCCCCCGCCCAGACAACGTCATAAACTTTCTCCTGTGTCTCGCCATCGGCATCGAGCCAGCCCTTGACGATCTGAATGCGATCGAGGTTACCACCAATGGGGTCCTTCAAGGCATAGACCATGAAAGTAGGCGCTTGCGCGCCTTCCGGTGCCGCGGACAGATCACCTCCCATTGGCGTACCCTTTGCGTAGCCCGCCGTCGCGGGGGTCCGCGAGGTCAGATCATCCGTCGTATAGTTCCATCCACCGAAGAAACGCACGCCAATACGTGAACCTGTGGTGGCGTAGACCTCCTTTCGTTCCATCGCGTCGAAAATCGCTTCTCGCGTGTTATCGGTCGCCCAGACCGCTGCTAGACCCGAAGCGACCATCTCCCAGCCAAGGATCGCCACATCACCGAACTGGCCAACGATGTGCTCAGGCCGTTGCGGGTTCGGTTCGGCACCGGAGTGTTTGCCGAAGAAGTTGTCTTCCTGTGCGGTGGCGAGCGATGTATGGCTGTCGGTCGATCCGACCATGCCGAACTTGTAGGGGTTGGTGCCGAGCCGGGCTTCGAGCTTCAGGCCGGTCTTCAGCGCCTCGCGCGCGTACTCGCCCGCCAGCATGTCGTCAGTTTTCAGTTCCGACAGGTTCAAGTTGCCCTTGTCCCAGGTCTCGTAGTCTGCGAATTCGTCGTTGGGGCTGAGGAAGGGATGTGTTTCCCCGTCCCCCTTGATCTGCGTCGCCTCGTACATTGGTTCCCGGAGCGCGCGGGTCGCAACATATTCCTCGTCGAGTTCGGTGCCGTCATACTGAACGGTTTCGGGGAACATGATGCCGTTCGATAGATTCCCGTTGTGCGCCAGCGCCAGCACGTCGCCGCGCGTGCGCTCTTCGTAATTGGCCATCCAAGACCAGAGGTCTCGGGGGTTGATAGAGCCCATTGGCGCTTCAGTTGTAAATGGGTCGACCATGCCGGCCTTTTCGCCTCCGTCGCGGTAGATCACTACGCGATGCATATTCCCGCCCTGAATGAGCGAGGTCCATTCATAGCCTATGAAGCTGGTAAACAGGCCAGGTTCATAAGCCTCTTCGGCAGCCTCGATCTGGCGCTGCCAGACTGAGCGGAAAGGCTTTGAACCCGCTTCGACTGCAAGAACCGGGGAAATGGCCTCACCACGCGAATAGGCGTCGATCAGTTCCAGCGCCGCAGCCACTGCTTCATTCCCGCCATTCGCCACCATGGTAGCAATACGGTTGCCCTCGGGATCCGACATGATGGCCGGGTCCTGCGCGTAGATCATATCGAAGAGACCCATGTTGTCGGAATGGTCGGCGACCACCAGCCAGTCAAGCGGCCGCGACAACCTTGCCATGAAGCCTGTCGTGGCTTCCACTTCCTGTCCTTTGGCGAAGCGATAAGCGGCTCGGGCGTCCAATCTGTTGCCAAAGGCACCCGCATCAAAAGAAGTAGAAGTGTGCAGGTGGGTATCTCCCCACAACGGGCGGTCGGGTATGCCTCGTTGGGCGTAAGGAGAATACGACTTGCCGGGGAAAGCCTTGCTAAGGCTCGATCCCTCAGGTGTTGGTTCGAACGGCAGAGCTGCTGTACCGCAGACGGAAAGTGCTGTCGTTATCGAAAGAAGTAATCTCATAGTGTCCCCCACATTCGGTCCGCATCAAGCTTACCACAGGATGCCCGCACCAGGCTAAGTGAAGTGTGATTTTTTTGTATTCCTTTGACTCGGATCTGGCATCAAAAGCGGACACTCGCGCCGAAAATGCAAATGTCGGGTCCTAATCTAGCGCAAACAGACACAGTAAGATCATGACTTCGGCTTTGGGCTCAATGCGGTCTTTCAGCCAAATTTATTGAACGGCTGCAATGCGGGACAAACCGGTCGCTCATTCGGAGGTGAATGAGCCGAAATGTGTTTGCAACTTCCTTACTCCAAATTGCATCGATCCAGAATTTCTCTCGCTCTGAGAAAATCCGGCAAATCTCTTCCCTCCGTGAACTTTGTCAGGATTGGCTCCAGATGGTCGCGCGCAGCTTGCAGATCCCCGGACTGCAGGCGCAACTTCGTGAGATCCACCGCCGCCCGCAGCTCGAAAAGCCGCGCTTGCCGCGCTTGGGCTGCTGCCTTGGCTCTCTCGAAGCACTCCTTCGCGGCGTGATGCTCCGACGCGTCTTTGCAAAGAAGAATGTTTCCGCGGATCCGGTTAAATTCCGCATCCCACCAATGACCACCCGTATTTCCACCCATCTCGGACGCAGTCTCAACGATCTGCAGCGCAGCCTCGGCATTGCCCTTTTGGGCGAGCGCCAACGCAAAGGCGGCGTCCAACGGAAAACACCAAGCTCCCCAGAAACCCTGCCATCCGGAAATCGACCTTTCCATACGAGCCAGGCCCTCGGTTTCGGAGCCAGTTTCGGTTTCCACCCAGCCGACAAAACCACTTGCCAGATCGCGTGCCTCCGGCGGTAAACGTCCGGCATCCGTCAACGCGATAAGGCGACCGGCTTGTGAATTGATCGCATCATACTCCGATCTGAGCATCATGACGATCAACGAACAGAAGAGCGTTTCGAGAAGCGAATAGCCGTGGTTCAGGCGAATTGCCTGCCCGATCGCTTTATCCGCAATCTCCTTGGCGCGATCCGGATACCCTAAAACACACAAGTTCACTGCCTTCAGACTGTGGGCACAAAGCCCCGGATCGTGACCACCGTAGTGAAATGTCATCCAATGATGTTTTTCCTCTTCATAAGCCTCAATGCCTTTTTCCGTAGACGTCAGCGCACCGGCAAAATCGCCCAGCAAGGACAGAGCAGCCCACTCGCAGTGGTGACCTTCCAATTCGAGCGCTTCGTCCCCGATTTCCTTTGCCAGTGGAATAAGTCGATTTGCGAGGTCGTGCATCTTTGGCACTGCGCCGAGCATGAAATAGTAGAACCAAAGGCCCCAGAGTGCTTTGAACCGTTGCTCCGGCGCCCCGTGATCATCGCCAAGCTGCAGGGCGGTAAAGTAAGTTTCATACACTTCATCACTGGCGGGGCCGAGCACCTGTACCTGGCACGGTCCAATTGAAAGCAGGACGTCGATTTCCTTTGCGTGGCGCGCTTCACTCGCCGAAATCTCCCGCAAGTGTTCCAAAGCACGCGAATAGTTCTCAAGTGCTTCGGCAAATCCAGCAGTTTCATTGGATCGATCACCCGCCGCTATCCAAAAATCGATCGCCTCCGGGCGCAGACCAGCCTCCGTCAAATGATAGGCGATCATCGCAGGATCACTGTATTCGGCATGTTCCATGAGATGGCGTCCGATACGCTCGTGCAAATCGGACCGTCGCGACTTGAGAAGCGACCCATAGGCGGCTTCCTGGATCAAGGCGTGCCGAAATTCGTAGACGGCTTCGGACCCCGAACCGCGCCGTGACAGAAGCCCTTCCAGTTCAAGTGTTCTTAGCGACGAAAAAAGTGTTTCTTGATCGGCTTGATAAGCAACCAGAATAAGATCGGCAGTGAAACGACGACCAATGACTGCGCCAAGCTGTGCAACGTCTTTGACAGGCGACAATCTGTCCAGCCGCGCCATCAGTGTCTCTTGCAACGTCATGGGAATGGCTTGCTGAGGGATGTCACCCGCGACCACAAGGCGGTCCCCATCCTCTCGCAGATAGTCCGAATGAAGTATCGAGCGTGTCAATTCCTCAATAAATAAAGGCACACCGTCCGTACGTTGCGCGATCTGGTCTTGCACGCCGGCGGGCAACGAACGATCTTGCGTAACCGCTTGAATAAGAGCTCGCACCGCCTTCCGGTCCAGTCGCTTCAGCATCATGAATGAAACATGCGGATCGTTGGTCCAAGCCACTTCGACACCTGGACGTGCTGTGACGACCAGTAAAATCGGCAGTCTGGACGCAGCGTCGACAACTCGATTGACGAATTCCAGTGTTGAATCATCGCTCCAATGCAGATCTTCGAACACGATGAGCATGGGCCCCTTCGCGCTGCGTAACTCAACCATTTCCATTAGCTCAACCAGAACATGTTCCCGGCGCAATTCCGGATCAGGTTCGATGTCCGACATCGTGCGAGCGTTTTTCAGACGGAGGAGAGACGCGATTATCTCGTTTGGATTTTCACCAAGCGCGGACTTGAACTTGGACAAGCGTCTTTCAGGGTTGTCGTCGTGGGCAAGCCCTGCCACGTGCTCAAAATACCCGATAACGGGCGCAAAAGCAGTTCCCCTGTGAAAATTCGAACACTGGAATTGCAGTCGGGTGATGTCGTCATTCACAATTTCGCGTCGCAGGCTTTTGAGAAGCCTTGATTTGCCAATTCCAGCTTCTCCCGAAATGAAAACAACGGAACCGGTTCCCTGCTCCACCGAAGCCCATCGGCGCCGAAGCAGGTCGGCTTCCTCTGATCTGCCCACCAAGTCAGTAATGTCGGCGCCGCGCAGCACATCGAACCGGTTGGTGCCTGTCTTCTCGTGTAAAACGCGCCATGCGGGCAGAGGATCGGAAAAACCGGAGATTTGTTGCGCGCCCAACGCTTCGTAATCGAAGACATCTCCGACCAACGCGTGAGTTTCTGCCGAGATGACGATTGAACCGGGGTCGGCCAGGGTTTGGAGGCGGGCCGCCAAATTGGGTGTCTCACCGACGACCGAGTCAAAATCAGTCACTGACGCACCCGTCATATCACCGATCACGACCGTGCCTGTTGCAATCCCAATTCTGACTTCCAGACTGTCCGGGGCGCCAGGTCCGACGGGTGAGACTTGGCTTACACTCGAGACGACATTTCGCGCCGCCCGAACAGCGTTTTCACTGTCATTTTCTTTCGCGTCCGGAAACCCGAAGTAGGCGAGGACCCCGTCGCCCAGCAACTTGGCCACATGGCCACCATGATCGACTATCGTTTGGGAAACTGCGTGATGATACTGCTGCATGAGGCGACGGAGATCTTCCGGGTCGAGTTGGGCAGACAGTTTGGTCGACCCCACTAAATCGCAGAACATAACGGTCAATTGCCGCCGTTCGGCCAGCACGTCTTCCTGCTCAGTTCTTGGCTGTTTCTTTTCAGAGGTTTCGTTCGTTTCCAAGAAATTGAGCGCGGCACTCAATTTTCGCCGGTGACCAAGGGAAAGGCCCAACGAGATCAGATCATCATCAGTCAGATGGTGCAGAGTCTCGAAATCCACATCGTTATCGTTGAAAACACTCAGATACTGCCCAAGGGCCAAGCTCTCGAGAAACTCAGTCAGATCTACCATCGGCGCCCCTCAAAAACCTTTAACTCGCGCTCACGGCACTCGTTGCAAAGAGACCCTAGCAATAACTTAGAAAGTTGTCGCTGCTTACTCTGAACCGCACCGGGTTAGCCGGAGGCTCCAATCACTTCAACCAGGAAAGATTGCTAGCCAGCAGAGATGCCTTCTGGCTAATATGCACCGTCACTCTCGCCGAGTGGAGCGAATTTGGTGCGGCCTAAAAGGCAAGTCTACGAGCCTAGCCGAGACTGGTTCGAACCGGCTGCACAGTATCCATCGATACGCTTATTGATCCTTGTCAAGATTTGAACGAGCAAGGAATGGTACAGTCAATGGTAATTCAGGGCTGAAGCGCTTGAGAAGACTACCGGTGACCGTATCACGTTGCGCAGGACCGCAGTGTATTCGGTGGCAGAAGGCAAGATTGTGCTGGAAGAGTTCTTCATGCTGCCTAAGTAAGAAGAGCGATTAACAACATCGTCTATTTGTTGGTTTAATCAGTGCGCATGGCTCTTGGGCGAATTGAAATTCCGGACGGAGGTCGGGAATGCAACACAGAACAGTGGCATATTATGTAGGAGTTGATGCTGACGACGCGTCGATTTTGGAATGCGCTGAAACTGCCCGTATTCAGAACGGCCACTTGATTTGTGTAATGATCGCGGCTTTACCTAACCTGCCTTACTTAAAGTATGGATCAAACAGGTTCGTTGAGGGGGGTCTTCCCTCAAACTGGTTGGATGTTCTTAACGCGCAAAATGCCGCCTTGATGTCCCGCGCCACTGAAGTTGAAGCGTTTCTGGTCGAGCAGGGCGTACCGGCAAATGTGATCGCCTTTATGGGATCTGGAGCAGAGTTACAGCATCTTGTGGCAGGACAAGCAAATTGCTCTGATATCGCTTTTCTAGACGCTGAGTTGCGAAAAGACCCCGATTTATTTCACAAGATCGCGTGCGGAGTGTTGTTTCATTCGCCGGTCCCCCTGATGATCAATGGAGATCCGTTTGCCCAACGCGACTGCATTTTTTTGGCATGGAATGATAGCCTGCCTTCGTCTAGGGCTGCGCATTTAGCTTTACCCTATTTTCTGGCGGCCAACGAAGTTGTGATTGGGTGTTTTGATTTGCCGTCGCCTGATGACGTAAAAGATCAAGTGCCCGGAACTGACATTGCTGGATGGCTCAGCCATCACGGTTGCAACGCGACCGTGTCGCAGTTCCCATGTAGTGGGGCTTCGATCGAACACTGCATTCAAGAACGCGCAAGAGAATTGGGGGCCGACCTCGTTGCTATGGGCGCTTATGGGCATTCTCATTTGCGTGAGTCAGTTTTTGGGGGAACGACGCAAGCAATGTTAGAGCAGACGAGGTTGCCAGTGCTTTTCGGACACTGATTAAACGAACCGGCGACTGTGATTTGCTGGGAGCCATAGCTAAAAATGTTCACCTGCAAATGCGGGAGCAGCCAGTTGTTATTAGGGAATCGCTTGAGATTGATGCTGGTTTGCCCGACTGTTTCAGCCAAGGAAATCTATTACAATTGACGTCAGTTCGTCCCAGTCAGTAAATTCCCGAGCCCCATCTTGTGGATCGATTTTTCGACCGAGCAAGACAACGTGCTTAAGGACCTCCCTCTCAAAATACCCGTAGTTCTCGGGCCTCACCGCGCCTGCGATCAACGCCGTCGCATTCGGTTCAAAACCTGTTCGCATAAACATTTCGTTGAGATAGTCGCGTGCTTCTTCTCGACCTGACGCGAAAGAAGCTTTTAGACCAACGGAAAGCACGAGAGACTTTCGTTTAGTCAGGGCATCTCTATTTGAAGTGACAAAAGCCTCGAATGACTCGGGGTGCCTACGTTCGTGGACAGGGGCCAGAAGAACAACCTTGACCACACCGTCAAGCGATACGTGGCCAGAGAAATCATCGGTATTGATCAGGTTTGTTTTGAAACCGGCATTCTTCGCGACATTACAGATGAAACGCGCAATCTTTGCTGTGTGGCCTTCGACGGTAGCGAAGGCGATGAGTACGGTCATTCCGATCCTCCCAAAATCGGCCTGAATAGATTTTTTATTATGAGAAAGTGGCGAGCGTTGCCCTTGATCTCCATCAAAGGCGTTTCTTGGCAACATATCGGGATAGTTGTGGTACGTAATTGCTGTCCAAGCGGAGAATGATTTTGAGGAAGTTCGCGACGACAGCTATTTCCAAGAGAACTTGCTTGTTTCGGCTGACAATTTTGAAACTAGCAAGGCCAAATGGTCCGTTTTGCTATCTTAAGGAAAAGGTCAAGGCAGCGGTGAAAATTGTAAAACTGATGCACCCGCATAGTCACATCCATACCTAAGCTGGAAGAGATGAACCTGAACCGGCCAGACAGTAGGAACTCGACTAAGATTATTGAAAACGCAAGCATTCCAAGCCCAGACGCGAGCTCTTGATGAAATGATCGCGGTGGCCATCCCAGAGACCAAGAAAAACCCAAGGGAGCCAAGATCAGCAAAACGTAAATCAGCGCCAGATAAGGCCATTTCATACGGTTTTGCTCCACTGCGCTAAAGGTAGGCAACTCGGGCTCACTTAGAATAAACGCTAAGCTGACCTGGGGTTCCGATCAAGACTACTGAGATTGGTGTTAACTCCAGCACGACCTGGCAAGTCTGTTGGACGACGGTTCCCGTTTCTGTTCGTTCAACCGGTGCGAGCGATCTGGCGACGGATGAGGTTGTATGCTTGCGCAAGATCAAGGTCCTTGACCGCGTTTTCTGCCATAATGTTGCGCGCGAAATCAGACCAAAGGAGGAGGCTCAAAAAATGCTAGAAGACAAAAAGTCCCCGCAACTTTTCACTGGAACGCATCCGCTCTCCGACAACTTTCGGCGTGAAATGGAAACGTTGATGTCGCGTTTTTTGGGGGGAGGATCACCCTTCCTGCCGATGGAAACGGCTGCGCAACGCACGGGTTTTCCGTCTCTCGATATGACGGGGGCGATTTCACCGGCAATCGATGTCCAAGAAACGGATTCTGCGATTGTCCTGACGGCTGAATTGCCAGGGCTGGAAGAGGATGACGTGGAAATTGAAATCAAGGATCGTAGACTAATCCTGCGCGGTCAGAAGAAGATTGCGCATGATGAAACGGGCGACCTGCGTGTCAGCGAAAGAAGCTATGGCAGCTTTTCCAGAGCCATGTCGCTACCAGACACTGTGGAAATCGACAAGATTTCAGCAACATTCGACAAAGGCGTTCTACATATCGAAATGCCGAAGACTGAGCCTCAGGATCCAAGCCGTAAGATCAAGGTATCGTCGAAATAGACGGTCAGCTGGCTCGATACGAAGCTTGAAAATGCCAAAGCAGAGGGTCGATCATTGATTGGCCTTCTTTGAGCTGCGGCCTGAAAGATGTTTTTCGGTTGAATCCGGGCAGACATTGCAAGTGTTTATATAAATGCGTTTTTTGTACATTCGCACCAGGCCATGGGTTTGGTGTTGCAGCGTGGTAGAATGCCCTCACGCGTTTGGATAGGGGGCCTTAATGCAAAACCAGAAGCGAGTAGCATTACACCCTCAGGACATGCTGGTGAAGGTGAGGTTCGGGCCTTTCTGGAGAGCCTGACCGGACCATCGCGCAGAAACGTGAATTGGCTGGTCGATAAAGCTCAGACCGTTTCTGTTGACGATGGCAGGGTGTTAAGCCTTCGACCTAAAGGCAACCTGCCTCCGCATGATAACGATATTGCGACCCTACAGTGGGTTGACGAGGGTTACACAATAACCACGTCAGCAGGGCGCAATATATGGGTATACGGACAAAAAGCCTCATCGGCGTCTCTTAATCATGGCGACATGATCGAGTTTGGCGAAACGAGCCCTATGTCTCGATACAGGTTGTGCGATCACTCATTTCCCGCGCACCATACGGTCGAAGATATCTTTAGTGACGCATATGCCTACGCCCGAGCGAGCCGCCGACCTTTTGCTAAAAAGATGTCTGGTGCCCTGCGCGATAGTGGACGGCGGCTTGCGTCTCAGACCACGATACTGTTCAGGATAACAGTTCTTGCAACGCTTCTTGTGATCGCGGGGATTGGGTACCTGCTTTACTAGAACGACCGGCGCTTGGCGGATATTATCGAACAGGAGTCCCGTAAGATCGAAGCGGTCGCGGTTATGCTCGCCCAGACGCGAGAAGATGCACTTACGCCTGATGAACTGGCTTCGTTGCTGTCTGACGTCAGCACCAATGGGACAGTTTAGGTCGATTTGATAAGAGAGGGTTTCTGGCTCTTCGTAACCGCCAAGGAGTGGAGATGAGACAGAAACCCGGAACACGCAAGAGCCATGGCGAAAAGATCGTCAAGGACATCCGCCGCGCGACGCGCAAACAGTATTCAGCAGAAGAGAAGTTTAGGATCGTGCTGGACGGCCTGAAGGGGGAGGACAGCATTGCGGAGCTATGCCGTCGCGAGGGTATTGCCCAGAGCCTGTTTTACAGTTGGTCCAAGGAGTTCCTCGAAGCTGGGAAGAAGCGCCTGGCGGGTGATACGGCCCGTGCAGCGACATCGACCGAGGTCAAAGATCTGCGCCGCGAGGCACGCGATCTGAAGGAAGTGGTTGCCGAACAGGCTCTTGAACTGCGGTTGCTCAAAAAAAGCATGATCGCGGATGGGGGCGACGACGAATGAGGTATCTGTCACCCGGCAGTCGCTGCTTGCAGCGATGAGAGGGCTGCATCCGAAAACTGGAGATCATCCGCCTCGTCGAAGGTTCGCATCTCCCGACCAAGCGCACTTTGGAAAAGCTGAGCATCCCGAAGTCCACCTTCTATCGCTGGTATGACCGGTATCTGTCGGGTGGTCCTGAGGCGCTTGAGGATCGTAGTCCCAAGCCATCACGGGTCATGTCCGAGGGGCGCCATACTATCCGCAAACTCAGGGAAAGATCGAGCGCTGGCACCAGACCTTGAAGAACCGTATCTTGCTGGAAAACTACTACCTGCCCGGTGATCTCAGGCAGCAGATCGATGCTTTCGTCGATCACTACAACCACCGGCGCTATCATGAGAGCCTGCAAAACCTCACCCCGGCCGATGTCTACTTCGAGCGCGGCCACACCATTCTGAAACAACGAGAAAGGATCAAACGGAAGACAATCGAAACCCGGCGCTTGCTTCACCGCAAATCCGCCGCATAATCAAACCAAACAGATGCGCCAGATCCTCTCTTAGCTCAGCCGGCCATCTGTCCCAAAATCCCTGACGACGGACAGGAGGAGAATATGCAGGTTTATCGAGGCATTTTACTGGCACTGTTAGTCACGGGGCCTGCACTAGCGCAGGAGGTCCGCCTCAGTGAGGGAAGTGATTTGTACCGGACGTATTGCTGGCAATGTCACGGTTTCGAAGCGACCGGAGACGGGCCAATGGCCGAAATGTTGGCTATTCGAACACCCGACCTTACCAAATTGGCGGGCGAAAACGACGGTGTGTTTCCGATAGTTCGCATAGCTGAACAGATTGATGGTCGTTCACAATTGCTCGCTCATGGGGGCGAAATGCCAATCTTTGGCGCGGTGTTTGAGACAGACCAGCAAATCGCGGTGGCTTTGCCCAATGGGCAACCTATGATGGTTGGCCTGCCGTTGGCGAATTTGCTCGCTTTTCTTGAATCGATCCAGTCTGAATAGCCGCTGACCAATCCGCTAGTCGGTATCCGCCGTGCGTCTGATCGACATGAGAGTCAACGGCGGCCCCAACACCTCGAAGGCCACAGTACTGGCCAGAGTAAAGGCCATGATCGACGCGGCCCAATGCGGAAATTGCTCTCCAGCTACAAGGGCCATTCCGACCGCAACACCGGCCTGTGGCAACAAAGCGGGACCGTACCAGCGGGTCTGACGGCGAGGCAGGCCGCCCAGTTTTGCTCCGCAGTAACCTCCGACAAGGCGGGCCACGGCGCGCAAAAACAGAAAAAGTGCACCAGCCCAGCCCATCAAGCCGAAGGCTTCAATGTCCAACGTGGCGCCAGCCAGCAGAAAGAACAGAATCATGAACGGCCACTGAATGTGCTCGATCTCATGAAAAGCACGGTCGTGATGGCGCGCAAGATTTCCGATAACCGCGCCCGCAACCATGCCTGCTACCAAGAATGAAACCTCCAGCCAAAGCGCGAGGCCCGCTGTCAGAAAGACTATGCCCACTGCTTCTGCCTGCATGGGTTCTCCGGGTTTCAAGCGGCCTGTCAGGTAAGCGGATGGCACGCCCAGTGCGGTACCCAATAGTATCGCCCCTCCGAAGTCCCACATCGCTGTGGTCGTGACGGTGGCCCAACCAACCGAATGACCGGCCAGAACCAAGGCGATGCTGAAAACGATCAGACCCCAAGCGTCATCAATTGCGACTACGCCCTTTAATGTTTCGGTAAAGCTGTTGGACACCCCAGATTGTTTGATCACGTCTGCAATGGCGGCCGGAGCTGTAGCCGTGCCAATTGCCGCCAGCACCAACGCCAACCCGAACGGTACGCCAATTGAGGTCAGTCCAACCGACACAATAACAAGGGTTGCAACCACGATTGAAATCGAAATCGTCAGAATGGCTCGGCCATGCCGAACCAGGTTTTTGCGGGTCAAAGATCCTCCAAGAAGAAACGCGACCATCGTCAAGGCAACAATGGAGATCTCATCGAACCACTTGGCAACGTCGACCGGGATCACCCCGAATCCTGCGTTCCCGGCAATCAGGCCGAGGAACAGTAAGGTTGTAACACGAGGAAGATGCGTGGCTCGGCCAAGTTGATCGGCCGCCAATCCGGCAAGGAAAAGGACACCAAGGGTAATCAGAAAGCCGGCAATGTGCATAGAAAACCGCGCGTTAAGTTCTTGTCTAGACTACTCTAACTCCAACCCGGCCTGCTAGGAACCGATGTCGGAGAGATTGCGAGTGTCCCGTCGCATCTTTAGCCGAAGGTCCTAAAAATAAGGGATATTGATCTGTATTAAGGCGAAAGCGCGCCGCAGGTGGCACAATAACCCATTCAGGGAATGAGGAGGAATTTTCGATGCCGACAAAGAAATCTAACACAAATAGCCCGACCTCACTTTTGGATGTTTTCAAGCAAATGCAGCCGCCCATTTCTGGCAATCCGGCCTTTGGTGCCCAGATCGAACAATTTTGGGACGCGCAAGAGAAATTGCTCGAAGAAACCGAGGCCTTTGCGCAGCATTGGTTCGAACGGCGTCATGAGGCGGTCCGGACGGCTCTAAAAGCTGCACGCAATGTGTCTTCCGCGAACCCGTCCGATCCTTCTAAAGCCTTTCAGAGCATGGCGGAGTGGCAGCGCCATTCGGCGGAGCGGTTGGTTGCTGACGCTCAGGAATGGTTCGAAACCGTGTCCCGTTGTGCATCTTATGTCGCTGAAACCGAAGCTGAAGCTGTTGAGAAAACAGTTGATGATGTTGTAGCCGCTACAAAGGGCGCGGGGAAATCTTCAAAGTCTGAGCCTGTGTAGGTTTCCTGCTGCCGAGGAACCAAACTGGAATCATTGGAGCAGTAGATAGGAGGTCAAATGTACAAGAATATCCTGATCCCGGTTGCTCTGGACCAAGAATACGACACACAAGCGTCGTTTGAAGCCGCGCGCCAATTGGCTGATGCGGACGCTGTATTCACTGTGATACACGTCCAAGAGCCAATTCCGGCGTATGTAGGGTCTCAGATTCCCAGCGAAGTACTTGCCAATACGCGGCATGAAATCCTGGAAAACCTGCATCAAACTGCTTCTGAAATTCCAGGCGCGAAGGCTCGGCTCATCTCTGGGCACGCGGGTAGGGCTATTGTAGACTTCGCAAATGAGAGCGACGCGGATTGCATCGTCTTGGTTTCGCACAAGCCTGGTTTTGAGGACATATTTTTAGGTTCCACTGCGAACAGAGTCGTGCATCACGCCAGGTGCTCGGTTCACGTAATTCGCTGAACCAAACCTTGCGGTGAGAGATCTTGATCGAATGGCCTCTTTCTTCGTCTTGATTGTCACTGAGCGGCAATTCAGGAGACGAATTTCCGCTCCTGACGTAGAATTTTTCCTGTGGTGGTCCGCGCTTCGACGGCAGCGTCAGCTAGACCGGTGTGTTTGTGGGCTTCACTGTAGCCATCTGCCGTAAGCCCCCCTCAGCAGGGGATCGACTGTTGAACCGAACGAGGAATTGTGCGCACCCGTGGCCGAATGGGTGGATATTTAGGTGGACAAAATCAAACTTCTATATGGATTTTTTATAAAAATCATAAAGATAATGAATACTAGTGGTGACATTCGCGACACCCTGGCCCCAATCTGGCACACAAAAGCCGACACAGCGCGCAAAGCAATGAACCGGCTAAACATTGTCTTTCGCCACGCGGCCGCGCTTGGATTGGACGTTGACCTTCAGGCAACAGAAAAAGCCAAAGCGTTGTTGGGAAAGTCACGTCACAAGCCGAAACATATCCCAGCAATGCTGTGGAGCGATGTCCCTGCTTTCTACTCAAGCTTAGCGGAACCGTCTATCTCGAACTTTGCAATGAGGCTGCTGATCTTGACAGGCGTTCGTTCAAAACCTTTGCGGTTTCTCAAGCTCGAACAGATTAAGGGAGACGTTTGGACTATACCCGGTGAGGCCATGAAAGGTCGAAAAGGGGCAACAAGTGATTTCCGTGTGCCGCTTTCGCAGGAAGCGCAACGCGTTATCGACCTTGCCCTACCGCATTCCAGAAATGGTTTCCTTTTTCCGAATACACGGCAGGGCGTGATCTCCGATATGACGCTCTCAAGGATGATGGAGCGTCGCAAATTGGACGCCCGCCCGCATGGCTTCCGCAGCAGTCTTCGCGACTGGCTGGCTGAAGCCACCGACGCACCTCACGAAGTAGCGGAAGCAATGCTGGGACACGTAACTGACTCTGGTGTCGTTCGAGCTTACAGACGCACAGATTTTCTTGAGCAGCGTGGGTTGTTGAGCGACCAATGGGCGAGCTACGTGTGCGGTGGAACTAGGGAAGTCGTGTCTTGCGTCTCAACACAGTAATTAACGCTAGCCTGGACCACTCTAAATACAGTGGCTGAGCAAATCTAAACAGCTACATATTGAATTGCACCAATTAGTCCGCTAACATTGGAACTGTTGCTGCGCAAGATGTGCAGCTCGTCTTCCCCGACACGGGGGCACCCATTGGTGGGACGAGCGGCCGTTTGCGATCATTCTGGCTTTCGTCCCGAGTAAGAAAGGACGACTGTCACAATGAGCACATTCACGGCGACTTCCGCAAAATACCTGACCCTAATGGAACTTCGCGAGAAGCTCGGGAACCGTTCTCGTTCATCCATTTATGCCGACCTAGCTGCAGAGCGGCTTCCCAAACCCGTCAAACTCGGTGGCCGTTTGTTGTGGATCGAGGAAGAAATCGATTCCCACCTCCGCGCTCTACGCGATGGCGACATATGCTAATCGCGCGCAGTGGAGGATCCATTATGGTCGATCGCTTCGATACATCGACAATAGCTAACATCACTTGTGACGCTGTAAGCCCAGGGGAACTTGGAAAGCTGCGGAAGGTTACTTAAGATGAGTAATTTCAACGCCAAACGTGCCCGCACAAAACGTCCCTGCCCACTTTGGGTAGACGCATTCCAACGTGATACACAACACCTCGCAGCCGATGAAGTTGGCGCCTACATGCTTATTCTCATGGCGATGTGGGTTCGCGAAACATGTGATTTCCCTGATGATGACCGCCGCCTTGCGGCGGTCTCCAGGGTGTCTTCCCGCCTCTGGAAATCGCGTATCGGATCGGTCATCAGGGAGTTCCTTAAAGTCGACGGCGGCATGCTGGTTTCCCGGAGGTTACGGAAAGAAGCCGCTTACGTTGAACAACAGGTTGCGCGACAGTCAAACCGAAAAAAGGGTCAGAATCCAGATAAGCCTCTGAAAAGTAAAGATACGATAGCAACCGTGGATCCTTCCGCGGAGCAACCTACCCAACAACCCAACAACCCAAATAATTCCGATACTTACGTATCGGCGTTTGCCGACACAGTCGATTTCACAAAAGAAGTCTTCGACAGAGGTGTTGCCTTCCTTGGCAAATACGGAACTCCTGAGCCGAAAGCGCGCACTCTTATTGGGATGTGGCGCAAGCAATCCGGCGACGCGGCCACATTTAATGCGCTTCGGGACGCAAGCCGAATGGGTGTGACAGAGCCAGTCTCTTGGATCACCGCCGCCCTTAAAACCAATACCTCAACCAAGCCCGACCTTGATGCGCTCATGAACGGTGTCAGTTTTGGAGGCCACAAATGAACCATCGTGAGAATTTCTTGAAATCCAAGCTCAAGGATCTGCTTGAACGGCGCTCTATGCCCCGGCATCTGGCCGGGAATGGAAAGGCCCAGAGCGAAGAAATGAAGTCGCTGGCAATCACAGTTGGTAAGTTTGCGCCTCGCAGTGGTTACGAGGATTGGTGGCCGAAGTTCCAACAGCAGTTGGACGAGGACGCCAAAACACGCGCTTGGCCCACGGCCTTCGAAATAAAGTCTGCGGCTCAGTTGGTGCAGGGGACCACGACCCACCGCCCCGCGCAGGGCGACGAGATTGACACTCTTAAGGTTTACGCCGACCGAATCAAGGCAGGCGAAGCTGTTGATGAAGGCTGCCTGTTTGGCGCCATTTGTGTTGAAATGAAGTCTCGCGGACTGATGAAGCCGGACACGCTCCGCAACCTTCGTATGGCTTGGTACTCAAACGTCAAAGAGGTCTATGGCGAGCAAAAGGCAAACCAGATGGAGACAGAAATGATCAAACGTCAAGAAGCCGCTGAGAAGGCAGCGCACGCGGAATCTAAGCCCCAAACTCTCCCCTCCACCAATTCACTGCAGTCAATTCGATACGATTGGGATAGTTCAGAATGAACTCAGTGGAAACACCTGCCATTGTGGGAAGCAAGGCGATGGGCGGTAAACCCGTCGCCTCACGCGCATCATGGGGTTTGCAGAGTATGTTAACAATTGCTGTGGTTTTTTGATGGGGCGACCGACCAATTTTGAGAAGAAATTCCGTGTGCGCTGTCAAGGCGACCCCATAGACTGGCGCGCGCTTCTGTCACGTTGGCGGCCTTGCCCTGCGGAAGCGCACAAACACAGAAACTACCAGAGGGATTGCTCACAGTGCCAAGGCGTAGACTGCAAGCGGATGGCTGAACTGGGCTTGAACGATAGTGGAGAACCACTGCCTAAGTCAGAGCGTCCAACGTGCGGCGCAAAAACACGTAACGGCGGCCAATGTCAGGCCCTAGTCGTTCCTGGCAAACGGCGCTGCCGATTGCATGGTGGGCTTAGTACTGGTCCGAAGGGCAAACATAGAGTTTTCGCAAAGAGTCCGTAGAACCGTAAGCGGCGACTGCAGGTCATTGTGTTTTCAGCTTGACGGCTTAAAGATCCACGAGAGCAGATCGTCGATCTTGTTTTTGGGGTGACCAGTTGCGATGGCTTCGAGCGTGGCCTTGAGATTTGCGAAGGGTTAGGATGCAATTATTCTCAGCACGCTCAAATTGCTCAAGTGTCCGGCGCGCTTCTGCGGGCGTTTGGTTTCCGAGAGATGAGTGCGGTCTGACGTTGTTGTAGTCGTGTCGCCAGAGCGCCAATTTGCGGCGGGAGTCATCCAGACTGTCGAACATCTCCTTGTTCAGAAGTTCATCGCGCAGGCTGCTATTGAATGACTCGATGAAGCATTCTGCTGAGGCTTACCAGGATCGATGTAGTGCCATTCGACTTCGTTGTCGTTGGCCCATTTCAGGATCGCGCGACTGGTGAACTCCGTCCCATAACACCTTCGGAATGATGTTAATGCAGAGGCTATGATTTCCTGCGCAGCCCTCAAATAGCGCAGCAGGTGATCATAGCCGGTTCTC
>NZ_JBQFZP010000028.1:0-23963 GCF_056542305.1 Ruegeria sp. AD9 | reverse complement strand
TCTCATCTCCACTCTCTGATGGTTACGATGAGCCTGAAATCCTCCGCTACGCAATCAACCTAGTCTGTTCCATGGGTGCTGATGGCGGACAGCGTGAATGCTGAGCAATCCACCTGTAAGAGATTGTGAATAAACAGTTTCATAAGCATTTTTGAACGCCTCTGGGTATTTTCGAAGCGCATCTTCAATGGACGTATATCGATCACGATGTAGTCCAATCACTCCCCTGCGATATCGTCCGTCAACACTTAACTCATTGACGTCGAAAAAACGCATTGGGATCACCATTTCACCTTCGACTCGCCCCCAAAACCTATCTTCAAAAAGCCAGTAACCGACAAAGGACTCTGCGGTCCCGCTGGTGACACGCATTAGTACCGTTCCAACTGGAAAACTGTGCCAGTTTTCTAACCCCAGCCTCGGATGAGCAAATGCCCTAACCCCCGGGACTTCCTGAAGATTGAAAAGCACTCGTCCATCAAAATAGCACCTTTCGGATCCTTCTTTCCAGACACCCTGGAGTTCCTCTAAGTTTGCCACCCCAGTTATTTCTGCTCTGCTCTTTGCCCGCAGCTCTTCGAGATCCATTTGAGTTCGCAGAGCCTTTACTGTGTATCCAGGACCACCCCGCCCCTCGTGGCTAACAATACCGTTTCGTTCCACAGAGTGGTATTCGGTCAAGCCTGGATGAGGTTCTATTGCGATAATGCCAAAATTCTGACTATCAAGGATCCCGGAGTGAGCTGCTGCCGCACATGGATTGGAACCATATCGGTAGATACCATCGCCAAATACCTTGAATTCAGTTCGATTTGTACACTCGCAAACCGTGGTTCTCCAGGGTTTGCGATACCGCCAACAATCTCCAAAACGCCCAGGTTCCAGTTCAGAGTTTTCCTGAGCCAATGAAGCAGTTGGGTGTGAAAAGAGTACAACAGCCAAAATCAGCGCAAGTCTGACAACGTAACAAACAAACAAATGAAGCTCTCCCAAAAGCTCTAGAATGCGAATGATAGGTTTATGTTCTGTGATAGAAATACGATGCCAAATCTCGGCTCCTAGTCCTAAGAGGTGATCAAGCTTTAGAGCTCTTTATTAGCGGAATGCCGCCCGATTTTAGGGGTGCTTCAGCGTATCGCGGTGAATACCACTCGTCCAGCGGCATGAATTTAAACTCTCGGACGAATGCGATAACGTTCACGGATCGCAACTAAGAACCGACGCGACCCTTCATTGATGAGCTGCCCTAAAGCTATGAGTGAGAGGAAGATTAAGATGACTGTATTGCGACGTACGCCTGAATGAATTGTTCCAAAGTTCGCATGGTTCTCATCTGTGATCAGTTTGACTAAGTGGGTCTGATTTTAAATCTTATTGTGCAAAAACTTGACGACGGCTTATAATGCGAGCCAACTATCAGGAACCAAACAAGCAAGTGAGAATAGTTTAAAGTACGAAGAACAAGTGGGCTGAACATTTTATTTTTTAGTTTCAAAAACCTGTTCACGCCCCCTGCCAAAAGCACGAAGTGTTGCCGCATAAAAGGTTTTTTTGTAATTTGGAGACTTAGATGAATTCCCCAAGGTTGGCTAGTATACTGTTTTTAAGTGGATTTTTTTGTTTTTTTGGACACGACATCACGGCTCAAGAAAAATACGAATTTCGTACGATCAATAATTTTGGCTTGTTCGACTACGTTTCGTTTGCGGTATCGCTTGGTTACTATGATCTTGGGAAAGACTACCAGCGCAATAGTCGGATTGATCACGTCGCAGACT
The DNA here is from genome assembly GCF_056542305.1 of Ruegeria sp. AD9. Lineage (NCBI taxonomy): Bacteria > Pseudomonadati > Pseudomonadota > Alphaproteobacteria > Rhodobacterales > Roseobacteraceae > Ruegeria > Ruegeria sp. AD9. The sequence goes on along the minus strand of NZ_JBQFZP010000028.1, from coordinate 22,185 downwards.
ATCTCACAAGAAATTTGCACCAAAGCAAGTGGCAAGCGATGTCGGCATTCGAACAGCGCCAATTTAGGAAAGATTTGATTCAATCTGTTGAAAAACGGGCAGCAGAATTCCCAACGACAATGGAATTCGATGTGTCATTTCAAGTTGAGATTGGGAAGGATTACTGGTTTGGAGATGAAACCTCTCTGGATCTAGAAACACTTGGTAACTTTTGGGTCTGCATACCCTTCGAAGTAGCCGACGCCACAACTGCAAACGGTGCTTCCGGCGGATTTCCTTCAGTTCAAATTGTTTGGCCGAGTCAGTTTTCCGGCGGGCAAACTCGAAGATGCCCAAACACAGCTAACGGGGTTATGCGCGCATTTCCTGGACGCCTTCCGATGCCGGATGACAGCTTTGCAGAAGCCATGTTTGAAAGTGGTGGGGTGGCAACGCTGGAGACAACGTGCAGTCTTTCAAATGGGAGCATTGTTCACGCTAGACAACAAGGAAGTGGAAGTATTTTTGCCGGTTTGTCCCAAACCGGAACTGGCCAAGGTTTTGGTTGTATCAACAATGGAGAAGTTACTATCCGCTCGGGTGATAATTCTCTGACGCTCGTTACCCGAAGTGGTTCCCAGCTTTTTGGTCGTTCACAGGATGTTGCAGCGTTGATGCCCTACTTCGAGGCGCTTACAGACTCAATTGCCGCTGGTGATCATTCCGCACTGAACAGTCATATAGATAAAACAGTTCCGAACGCAGATGCCACCTGGCGACAAAATTTTCCGTCGGCATCTGTTTACGTTGTGGCGCGACGCCCCAACGGCGAAGAACAAAGCCGCGCAATAATGTGTCTAAAAGGGCTACCCGGACGGCCGGCGTACTTAGCATGTGGCAAAATCGACGCCGAATGGCAGCCCGACACAAGTGTTTCCCAATCAAATGAAGTGGCCTTTGGCCAAATTAAATCTGAAGCTTCCTCAACGCCAAGTTCTACTCCGGAAGATGCCCAGAGTATACTAGACGAGGCAGAGAAGCTCTACCAAGGAGCTGATACGTCTCCTGCCAAACTGGTGCAAGTGAAACGGCTCCTTGACCAAATCGCTTTAGAACATCCCACCACTGACTTGGCGGTAAGTATTCTACTGCAAGAACAGATAGGTGGAATTGATGTAGCAGAGCTAGATAACCTTCTGAAGCAGCAAGAGGAAAAAATACAAGAGACTAGTTCCGTTTCCGATTGCATTGGGAACTCGTTGCCCGAACAGCCGTCCCAAGACTTGCGTGCAGTCATTCAAGTCGATCAGAATGGTGTCGTAGAGGGTTTCCCTGAGCTGGTGAACACAACTGCGATAGATGCAGCCACGCGCAAGTTTTTCAGTGACTTCGTTGCTGCACTGGATTCCTGCGGACCTTTTCCACCGTCATTCGCCAACAAGTCGGTCACGGCCGAGGTCTCGGTTGATGGCATCGTTTATATGACCGTCGACACTTCAGAAACGCAAAACGAAACTATCGCGGAAAACGCCACACAGGCGCTACCTGAAAGCAATCGTGTAGGCACTTTCGCACCAGCTACGAAAGAAAGCGAAGCTGCATTGTCGTTGGATAGCGGTGCAGTTCGAGATATCCAAGCTAGGCTGTTGGTTTTGGGGTTTGATCCAAACGGAATTGACGGGAAAGTCGGGAAAGGTACTAGAAGTGCAATCTCACGGTGGCAAAGCTCTCTAGGTGTTGACCCGACGAGCTTTCTCAATGACCAGTTCCTCGATGAGTTGAAGGTTCAGTCAAATGAAAAGTTGGCAGTTTGGTTAAATGATGCCGACAATCAGAGGATTTACAACCCGCCGCCGCCAATTGCGATTGGACCAGGTAATGTAACAGGAAATTGGCGATACGTTACAAATTGTGGTTCGAATAGTCGCGTTGGTAAGATAAAAATCAACGGTGTGATGAACATCAAGCACGCGGGTGGTAACAGATACACTGGTTCGCTAAGAAACTCTCAGGGTTTAAACGCGAGGATCAACGCCACCTTGAACGGACGTTCAGTATCTGCTGTCGCCAACTTTGGGCTATTGCTCGGAAAGACGACACTGAACGCGAGAGTGGCCGACTACAAACTAGCTATGTCTGGAAGGGATTCAAATCGCTGTTCCTTTTATGCAAGCAAAGGCTAGTACAACTGGTTTTTAACTGATCAGTTGACTGACGTTCTAACGCGTAGACAAACTAGAGAATATTGAATGAAATTAGAGGGGTTAACTGGTGAAAGCTGGTGGAGTTCTAGGATTAATTGGTGGTTTAATCGCACTGCTTGTAGGTGTGGTCGGGTTCAAATTAGCGGGAGCTGGATCAGGTATTATGTCAGGCATCGCATCATTCAACGGCGATGCTCATTCCGCTCAGGTTAACGCGGAAGTTCAATCATCGCTAGCGTTCTACAAGACAATGTCTTTGCTGATGCCAATAATTGGCATTTTGGGAGCCGGCATGGCCTTTAAGAATGGTAAACTAGGCGGAGCCTTAATGGGTATTGCTGCGTTGGGCATTCTTTGGGCTTTTGGCTTCGGGGTTTTTTCAATAATTTGCGTAGTCCTTTTGGGTATCGGTGGTTTCTTGGCATTCTCGGATGCACAGAAGGGACTGCAAACCGAGCCCTAAGACTTCGCAAACCTCATCAATCTGGCATAGCAGGGGCTGCTCAACAGCCCCTGTAAACCTTACCCGTCAACTGAGGCGTTAGATGACTTGGCAGCCGTATAGTTTGGGTCGATCTCCATTGGAAATAGACTGTCCGATAAGCCCGGTTAAAGTACTTGTTCCCACGCCGAATCTCTGAGTGGAGTTAGAGCGGATAGTGAATTCGATTGAAGAAATACCTTCTTGGTAGATGCGAAAGCGCCTAGGTTCAGAAGAATAATTTCTTACTGTGTATAGCCGGCCCTGTCCCTGGGCTGCTGGAACTGGCCCATACGAAACTATTTGCATTGTGGAACAATCACCAACTGTTCTATCGAGTTCGCTTTTGCAAGACAGACCACGCCTGCGACGCTCTTTTTCCAAGAGCGGCACCGCCTCATTGATTTTAGTTGAAAATGCATAGCGCCCACACAATTCGCTGTTTGATAGATCTGCGGCATCTTGTTCGGAAAGTTTTGCGGTAGGTACAGCGCAATTTGACAGCATTAAGGTGCTGATAAGGACACTACTGCTGACTGTCCGAAAGATGATTTGTTTCCCTACATACATAGCGCTCGAAAATAATTCGTTTTTTTTTGAGTTAACCCGTCTGACGCTTATTTGTTTCCGAAAGCCGCATCAAAGCACTGAAGTCTGGCAATGTCGTTATCAACTGATGTGCAGTGGTGAGCTTCGAAAGAATGGTCTTTTAGTGGTGGTACTTGAGAAGCTGATGTTTGTTGGGTGGATTTGGTGCTTCTTCCTGCACAAACATCCGAAAGCTCTTGCAACAATTGGCTAATTCTTAGAGAGTTCAGTCCCTTAAAGAAAAAACCGCCAATAGCTTGGGACTCGTCTGAACTTAAAGTGTCGTCGTCTGTTCGCTGAGTAATTGTTCTCAATGAGAAGGATCGGCCGAACAATGGGTTTAAAGTAGTGTTACCCCGAGCCGAAGACTGCAAGCTCGAATTGACGTCGTAGCTCTCAAGATCGACAGTATAAATTAGGGTCTCGACACCAACAGTGTTTTGACCACTAGAATTTGATCCCAACCACCATTCCCATCCGCCCGATGAAAAATCTCGATTTCCGGCAATAGGGGATTTGTAGACAATAGTGAACCGACAAGAGTTTTTTTCGACGGTTGATGTCAAGCCAGGACCTGAAAACAAACGCTCCAAATCGACTACTGTGGTCTCCATGTTTGGAGGAATAGGTGTATACTGTCTTGGCTTGCTTCCATCGAGTGGAATCGCCAATTGTTGCTGCGAAGCAAGGTCGGCCCATCGGCGTGTATGATATGGTGCAAACCCATACGGTTCGACAGCATGAATTAGCGAAGTTTGCTTTCCTTTTAGGTCAGTAATTACCCAGGGTGCTTCTCCGCTCTTACATGTAGACACCGTTTTACAGTTCCATCTAGCAACCGCCCCATAACTGAAACAGACTTGGGACTCTGTTATTTTGTAGACGCCAATCGTTTCTTTCCCTGTTGCGTTCACAAATATCGTGTTGGCAATATCTCCTCCCCTTGCCAGATACTCGTCCCAGTGCTCATCTTTCTCATTTGTTCCTGAAATTTTCGCGCCCCACAGTAAACTCTTCAAAGGGCCACCAGAAAGCGGGTTTTCCGCTAATTCGCATAGCGCGCCGCTGGGCGTCTTCGTGGAGCTAACGGGAAGGATCTGTTGCCCAGATCCAGATGGTAGCTCGCGCAAACTTGTGCCCTCAATGGCGATACGAGCAGCCCTCTGCGGTCCATCTTTTCCCCAGTTGAAGGCAGCATCGACCCAATCCTTGGGCTTTACAATAAGGGCAAAAGGAGAGACGTTGGAGGCATCATTTCCGACTTCGACAATCCTATCCCGAAGCATGATGGCTGTTTCGGTATCACCTTGCTTTTGGCGAATCAAAGCACTCCGCTCCAGTTTCAGGATTTGCGCGACAGCAACCGCGTCGTCAGGGCCGTATATGTTTTCAGCGCGCCCAAGAATGTCTTCGAAGACGTCCTTTGCGATACGATCAGATTGTTCAGATGGTTCCCGGCTCATTAACTCAGCGACACTGTCAGTTCCCACAACAGCGGCAATCATCTGTTGATCTTGGTTTTCAATAAGACCTTGCGTGGCAAGATAGATATCCACAAGATCCCAAAATCTACGTATTAGTCCGGAACCCACTGCTGACGCTTGATCAGGAGCAGAAAGGAAATGTAGTGGCTCCTGAATAGCCGTCGATAGCGCTGCCACAGCTAAGTTTTGATAGCTTCGGTCTGCGCCTGGCAGCGCCCACTCACGAACGATAGTCTCACTAACTAAGTCTGATGTGATAGATATTGCAGCGTCTTTGACGAAACCTTCCGAGACATTCTGCGTGAAGCTTGGGCTTACGCCTGATCCAAATAAGTCACCACCCAAAAAGAGTTTGTCCAAAAATTCATTTGGCGCAACACTTAGCCTATTGAGAACCAATTGGCCAAAAGTCTCAGAATATGCCAGTTCGATCACATTCTCAAAGGTCTCAGTGATGGCTTCCCTAGCCAAAGGAGATCCCGAGAAAATTGAGGCTATTTCTTTTTGAACGCTTGGGTAACGCTCGGCTAAGCTTTCATTGGGCGGGCCCCCTGACGGCGAAAGTGCCACGGGATATGGATATTCAGCAATGAGCCTCTGAGTTGAAATTGGAAGGATTGAAGCTGAGTGTTCATTCAATCCGAGACCGTCTCCTAAGTAGAAGACCCCGTCCTCTCCAATAACGATTGCAGCGGTGGGACATCCTGCGGACCCGCACAAGCTTGGATCCCAAACAAGAAATGATCGGCGACTACCGATTTCCAATTCTTCGGAAAACTGCACTTCTCTGAACGAGAGCGTGTCTGTAGAGCAGGAAACTTGGCAGTCACTGGAAATTATTTCGGGAACGGCACTTATGATCTCGTTAGAGGAAATTAATTGGTCAGCCAAAGCTGCGCCTGCCCAGAGACTTGGCATAGCCAACAAACAAACCAAATGCGCAGAACCAGTAACTCTCATACCTTCACCTTTAGAAAATTGGCTTCACTCCAATTGAATAGAGATTGGCACTGAAAGTTGCCTCTCAGCAAGCTTGCTGAAACACTTTAGTAGGAGTCTATCAATATGTGGTGTTGGCTGAGCAAAAGTTAGCGTTAGCAAGCCGGGTATGCCGTTAGATGCAAGCAACCTCAAAGCTCTTTGTGAAACACACATGAGGTTGCTGCGGTTCACTTACTGTCGGTTTTCGGTTCAATGATCTTGCAAAACTCTGTCAAAGGACCAGTCAAAGCTTCCAATTTTGCTCGCGCTCTTCCGTCGTTGCCGAAAATCAGTGCTGACTTTTCCCGTGATGAACGTCCAGCATCGGTCTTCATCCGAAACGTAACTTGGATCGGGCACTGACCGTCAAAGCCCCCATCATAGATAAATCTATATGGGTCTTTTGACATTTCTTTCGCGGTGGGGAGGTCTTGCGCGGCGAGCTGTTTGGAAGCCCAGATATCCGGCATGAATCTGGCGCAGTCAGTCGGTGAAAGAAAAATCACATCATGGGATTGAACGGCGCGTTGGATCCGTGTGCCGCCCTTTTTGAAACTCCGCCATTGTTCAATGCGGTCAACAGTGGCATCCACAACCACCGGTGAAAGCAGATACACGTTTTTGGGACATTCATTGTGGATCAACCGGATGCGATCCATCGCCTGTAAAATCTCCATTTCCCGGATTTGCCTGAGAATCCTATCCCCCCAAGCATCGGGATGTACAACGACCTCCAAGGGCGAAACCCCTCCTTTAAGCCGGATTCCTCTAGAGACTTTAGTGTACTCCCCGCTTTGGAAGACATCACCTGTAGCGGCAGCATAGGCTCGCGCGATGCGCTCGATGTCCTGGCAAGCCGGTTGCTCACGGCCAATTACAAGTGCTGAAGGGCAACCCTCCCATCTGTTCTGCCCCCTTAGAGCACCAAAGTGCCCTGCCCGTTCCGGATTGATAATGTCGAGTGACTGGAGAACACTTTTGCTTGCAAACACTGCGGCGTCAGGCTGATGCGCAATGACCTGTTCAACCCAGGCTTTGAGCCTTTGGTTTTCCTCTTGGATCTTAGGGGTTAAACCCTGCCGGGCTTGGCTCATCTGACACAGTCGACGCTTAGAAAAGTTGCATCCTACTACCTGAGTAATTTTGGCGTTTCGCTCCACTGGATGATGATGGCAGGCAAGATCTGGTCCGAAGACTATCCGAGAAAGATCCGGATCTGCCGTGCCGTCAAGATACAGAAATGGAATGTCGTTTCCATGTTTGAGCGACTTGATCCTCACTGCCTTCAAACCCGGCGCGACGTTTGGGTCATCCCGATCAGGGCCTCTCTTGAAAACGCTAACCGCTTCTTCATGACCGCTATCAATTTCGGAGCGAAGACACTCGAACAAAAACTGAAGCGACTGAGCTTCTTCGGTGGACAGTCTTTGCAGCCTACTGCTCAAGCGCGCAATGTCGCGCGCGTTCCATGTTTGAGTGCCATAGCCCAGAGCCTTTCGAATAATAACTGACACCGATATCGAGTTAAAGGCTTCGAGTGCCGCGATAGCTTGTTCGAAGAGTATGGGCGTTATGCCAGAGGCTCTGAGTGCACTTAGAGACACGCTGGCAGACTGCCCAAGCGAACTTAATAGGGCTCGTTGAACACGGGTAACGGGATGCTCATCGACAACGGCAGCAACTCCTATTGTAACGCCGTGTTCTTTCGAAAATGACCGGGCCTCAGGAAGAATGAAGTCCCCGAGTTCTTCCAATGTGACATCTACACTTTCAACGGCGAAATCTCTCGGGCGCTCATCAAAGATGACAAGGTCAGGTTTCGCTTCACCAGGCAGCGGCAAATAGCCAAATTCGTGCGGGGCAAAGATAATTAGACCGGTCTTTTCCCTCAAAGCCCGTTTGATCTCGGCCTCTTGGCGAAGATATCCGCAAGTGTCTTGATGTGGACATCGTTTGCACAGTGATGAACGAACCGACCAACCTCGAGCCGACACGTACCGGGCTGTCTCAAATACCCGGCACATTTTTACCCCGTTTTCCATTGGGTCGGGCTGACCCCGCCCACGTAGGCCTATCGCGAGGGGAGTACCAGCCGGCGCATTGAAGATATAGTCGTCGAGCGCTTCTTGAACTTTTGCATGATCCGGCAAGAGCATCAGTGAAACCAGGCCATGTGTTTTGTGAAGAAAGCCTGGCGCTCCCTCTCTGCCAACGAGGAACGCTGTCTTCCCAACGCCTTGCGCCCCGGACAGAAGAACACGCGGCGCTGTTACAGGTCGAGGGCCATCTGTGAATTGCCAAGATTTGGCATGGTAAGCCAAGGCTTGTCTTCCCCAGTCTTCCAAAACCTGGGCATGCTTTGCGATGGCCTCTTCACGATGGAGGGTCGGAGCTGGATAGAAAGGTACTGTCGCGACTTTAATGTCGCTTTGGCTGAGCGGTCGCTCCAGGCCAGTTTCGAGACCGTTCTCAACTACTTCGTCCGCACGTTTGTATCCAACAGATCGCGCAGCTTCGACAAGGCTTTCTCGAGCCTCGTCGAAGGAAATGTGTCCACCTGCTACGTAGCCGCCAACGAGTTGAACTTCGTCGAAAATCCGAGGGTTGGATGCCCCCTTCAGCACAATTCGTTCGCAGGCCTTGGACAACTGCTGTCGTCCAAAATTGGATGTCGACGTGCATCCTTTTGAAGACTTGGTAAGAGAACCCTTGTCGTTTCTTCTATTGGACTGCCTTGGATTGGCATGCCTTTTCTTGGCTTCGATTGGGAAGGCAATGACTGAGGCATCGACAGCATCTTTGTACCCTCTAAACACTCCTGATCTGGGGCACCCTGCGAGTGGATCAGATACGCCCTGAAAGATCGGGAAGGCCGTATAATTGGGTTGAGCAATGCCCGCGAGAGACTTGTCACTTCCGGCATGTTCGAACAAAAATCGACGCTCGTGTGCAAACAGAGGACGGTTTGCCAGGCACCAGAAGTGAAACTTGGCCAAGTCATCTTTCCCGGGGGCTGCCGCGCTAGAAGACGCTTGCCAAACTACGGATACGCCTTGCAGCACAGGTATTTTGCGACAAAGTTCGCTCCAGGCCCATTGCGCTAAGGCCGCCGGATCTTCCCATCCCAAATGGTCGGGACGTACGAGATCATCCACATCGAAATGTAAAAGACAGGAGCCTCTGTCTTCGAGCGTCGCAGGCAGCCCGTCACGTGGATTGGCCAATCTTCGTATTTTCTTTTGATTGCGGCATGCCTCGGTGACTGAGCCCATCACGACCACTTTGGACGGCTCGTGAGCCAGCTCTGCGAGCAAAGCTGCCAGACCATCAAACCCTGAGATTTCGGCTTCATGAGGTTTGAAGTGTTTTGCTCGACTGCTGCGCTCCACCCCGCCTGGATGAAACACCTTCGTTTGAGGTTTGTTGGTGCTGGCCTCTAAGACAGTTACTTTAAATACATTAGTTTTCGCGGCGACCTTAGTTGTCCGCTCGGCATCAATTGCCATGGGTGTTTCTCCTGGAGCACATAGCCAGGCGCGTTCAGTTTACGTAATGCGAAAATTCTCAAATTGACTGACACTGCTCGGGTCCTGCCATTGGGCTCTCATCCATTGGCCAGCGAAATTGCTGACATGCGGAGTGTCCCGACCTTTGGTTTAGCGGTGGTTTCTAAAGCCGAGAGTCAAGGCTGGCGTTCAGGTTTTGTTAACTTCACACAACACCAGGGCTTACCCGAGGATGGGAAGGGCTTGGAAAGGCAAACCTAAAACTGCCAAGTCTTGGCATGGCAATCCTCGCAAACCCAAGACAAAGAAAGCCAATCTAAGACTTGGCCTCCGAATTCTTGCTTTTCCAAAGCATCTTTAAATTTTCAGAAAGGTCGATCTGCCAATATGGAACCAGGCAAGAAAAAGGAGTTTTTAAGTGCCTGTTATTTCGTTTCTTTCTCCAAAAGGCGGATGTGGAAAATCAACCATCTGCGCGTTGATTTCACAAGAATTCTCTAGGCTAGACCTGTCCTCAATCATTCTGGACACTGATCCAAAACGCTGGATTTCCAGTTGGGCGAACCTGAAACCGCTGAACCGCAATATCGATGTGCGCCCCGTCGACCAAGAGGACTTGACGGACGCAATTTTTAAAGCGGCAGTAGAAGCTAATTTTGTACTGGTGGATGTTGAAGGCTCAAACGATGCCAGCTTGATCGATGCAATCTTGGTCTCTGACTTTGTTGTTGTACCATGCCGAGCGAGCAGGATGGATGCCCTGGGCGCTGTGCAGGTTCTCAAGCAAGTACGCCAGAAAAGCCAGGTTCTGGGTAAGAAAATTCCGGCCAGTGTATTGCTCAGCCAGACAGAACCTGGGGCAGTAGAGTTCCGGATCACAGGCGCCATTAAGGCCATTCTTGAAGAAGCCGGTGCGCCACTGTTGAAAACACAATTGGCGACCCGACCCGTCTTTCAAGCCATGATGAGCCTGGGCGGTGACTACATAGATCTACCCCTAGCGTTTCAAGGATCTTCGCCAAAGTCCGCATTCGACAATGCAAGGGCGCTAGCACGCGAAATTCTCCTGTGCGCCACTAAACCCACTTCCGAACATATCTAAGGAGATTCAGATGAGCACCCAAACAAGAGTTCCAAACATTGGGAACATTCATGAAGAAACATTAGCAGATATGAATTTCAAACGTGGGGCGTCTGTGTCCCCGTCACAGCTGAAGCTGGCACAAATGAGCCCGAGTCGACGAAGAGCAGCGCTTCGGACAAAGACGTTTACTTCAGATGTGAACCCAGCGCTTTATGCGGCATGGGACGAACTTCGCGAGGCTAAAGAGCTAACAGTTGTCCGAGCTCTAGAACTGTCGCTAATCTCTTTTCTGAACGCTAACGATAAATATTTTGATTTGTGAATTCGATCTCCTGCCCATTCTGGGCTGGAGGCTTGCGCGGTTGCTTATGAGTTTCACTGGTAACAATTGCGATGTCTTTACGGCGAATTGCGTGAACTGCCTCCCAAACCGCCACAAGGTAAGCGTCATTCCTTATCGGTTCGTGTTTCCTAGCTGTGACTAAAGTTCATTCAAAGCTCGAGCGACTTTGGCCGTTTTTAGGCGCAGTACTTCTACAATCTGGTGGAAACTGGCAACAAAATTCATTCGTCGCGATCCTCAGGTTTAGGGCTAGAGGCAACGACTGCTCCCTGTTTGTCCATGCGGTTGATTATGGATCTAACAATTGCTTTATTCTCTTTCTTAACTTGGGCTTTTTCTCTTGATTCTTTGACTAGGAACGCTTTTTTTTCGTCTGGCGACATAGCCTTCAGTTTGGCTTTTCTCGCTTTGCGCTCAACTTTACGTGCCTGACGAAACTCGTCGAGCTTGGACCAAGGTTCACTTGCCTGCTTTTTCTTGGATCTCTTCGATCTATGCTTTGCTGCTTTACTCAGCTTCACTGATTGCTCCGGGAAAATACCCTTTGTGTAGACAGGTCGATTATTAGTCTAGCCTGCATAGATCAACGGCACCAACCCTTCTTGAGTTGCTCCGATACACCGTCAGGAACATTTCGGCAGCTTCAGCATCAACCAGCTTTCCATTGTAGCGGATGCAGTCCGTTGAGCAAAGTGCCGCCAACTGTTCCAAATCGTCTTTGAAAGCAAGAATTGTCATTCAACATCAACGCCGTCCCTCCTGCAAACGCTTTAGGGATTGTCTAGTCCTCTAGCCCCTGATCTTAATCCAAGCATACATGCCACTGCCAGTCTTCGAGAAGGCCCATTGACGAGTTGCTCGCCGGTTACACCCAACCTGCGTGGTCAAAAAAGCAAAAAACTCCATCAAAGCATTTCTATCCTGAATGTCGAGTGTCGAGAACCAACCGTAATTGCTCGACGAGATTGAAAGTCGGGAAGTCCAAGGGGTTACCCCCCTTTTTCCGCGCCAAGGAAAAAAGGGGGTAAACCGGGGGTAGCCTAAGCGAGTCTTCAACGGTTCTTCCCAAGTTTCTAAATTGGCGGGTTTAGCTACCTGCTCTGAACGGAGCTCATCGACGAACACCGGTTATCTTTTCTATATTTTCTCTTTTCTACAGTTTCTCATTTCTATCTTTTCCACTTTTCTATTTTTTTCACTTTTCTATCTTTTTGCCTTCCGAATTCACATCTGACCTCAAGTAAACCTCTTTAAAAAAATCAAATAATTTCAATATGTTACGTTGTTTTTTTGTTGACATGTATTTTTAGACATGTCAAAAGAACTGCGCAATAACAATCAAATGGAGATGCTCATGCTTGAGTATATTCGAACCGCCTACCACCAACTTCATGTCGCAGCAGTTATCATTCATGTTCTGCTTGTTTTCGGCGAACTGCTTCACATCCTGCCACATGCATAAGGACCCCCAAATGACCTGTACGCACTTTGACATAGCCAGGCAGGTGCAGCCTCTCCTTCGACACCGTACTATTTCAGCCTAACTGGCTTGATACGCGGTCGGCGTCGAATGACAGGCTGCACCTGCCTCTGCTCCTCTATCAGAGAAAAAGTCAAAAGAAAGTACCTTTTCCCTTTCGTATCGCGGCACATCCAACATCCGACCGCAAAGCGTTGCTGGTGGATTATTGCGATTCCAAAAAGGTGCGGTTCGCTCTCCTCGGTTCTGTTGTGAAAGACCTCAAGCTTTGATTTTTGACTGGTTCGCACACCAGAGCGCCTTTCATGAATCTCCAAAAAAAGTGCTGCGTCGGATGGAGAAAAAATCTCAACAAACCCGGTTACAAGATATCTTTTGCCGCAAATATCCAGCACGCCAAGCCAAGCAGAGCATTCATTGTGATTGGGGATCCCATTTGGGTACAGCTTTGCAGATCCTGTCTTTGTCATATTGCTTAACCTCATTTGCTCGATGGCAAATGTATGTGCGGACGCAAGCAACAACGGCCTGTCCCGCGGTGGTTGATGAGTTGTTTGTTGCAAGGACGTTACCAAACTTCTGGCTATGCGAACGTCCAACAACAAGTTGTGCCGCTAGCCAAATGGAGTTTACGCGATGGGAAAAGCTGCCCGGAGTTCAAAGACCCGACAAACTGAACTCATTGGAGTTAGGTTGAACTCGGATTTGAAAAGCCTGTTGGATGAACGGGCCAAGGAAAATGGTATCTCACCTACTTCGCAGGCTCGCGTCCTGCTTGCGCGTTCACTCGGGTTCTCAAACGAAGTGGAAACGCGGCCACCATCTCGGCGTTGCACTCAAAAAACGATCTCGCAAGATCTAAAACGCGCCATCTGTTTTCTGGATCTTTTGCAGGACTTGCGCAAAGAACTTCGATACCTCACGCATACCCTAAAGCGCGCCGATGACGATCCTTCTGAATGCCTCGCCATTGCTGCCGCTCTGGCCAAGATATCTGCTTCCCTACATGGCATCCAAATCCATGTGATAGGAGGCAACACGTGATCATCAAAACATCTCGTGTCCCTACCGGTCATACCAACAAGATTGCCAAATACGTTGCCGCCAAGGGCGAAAACGAGCGGGTTGATTGGCTTTGCGGGCATCCCGATGACATCCAAATCATGGGTGAGATTTCGAAGCTCTCGGGAAAAGCTTTCTCCGTACGGCACGTGATTCTGGCACCCCAGGTCCGTTTAGATCACACTCAGCTCGCGCAAGTGATCAAGGCATATTGCCAGGAGTATCGAGTACCCGGTTCCAGCGTAAGACGCCTTTGCCTGATTAGGCATGTGAAACCGCGTGCTTCCACGGAGTGCACAAATGTTCACTGGCATCTCGCGATACCGGAGACAGACCCCCTCAGTTTGAGAGTACTCAACAGTTCCTTCACACGAATCCGAGACGAGAAGTTGTCCCGAATGTCCGAATTGATGCTCGGCCACCCTATTGTGCCAGGGCGTTTCACCAAGCAGGTTTTTGAAGCTTTGAAGAAGGAGCAGCCGAACCTTGATCTTGCTCCTTACTGGAAAGCGCTAGAAGAGTTTAGTCATGGCGCAAGTTTTTCGATCATCCGAGACAGACCTATCGGTCGCGCCCAAGACGAAGAAAACAGTCCGTCTCACCCCACCGGCATAAGCTCCGGTGAGGTAAAAAGTGCTCCCGAGTGGGACGCGACATGTGTCCCATTTTGGCGAAAAACTGTTTCGATCTCTGCTTTGTAGATCTCGCGCTTCTCAAGCAGAAGAGCGCTCAAATTTTCGATGACGGCTCGGTTTTTTTCGATGACGTCCTTCGCCCGAGAACTGGCCGTTTCCAAACGTTCCAATACGTTGCACCGAATTTGCTCATCCTGAAGGATGTTACTAAGGTTCGTCACTTCGACTGGCCGCCACAGCAAAGGATTTGCGCCAAGTCCAAACATCTCTTCCAGGCGCGTCGCAAGAAGTGTCGCTTGCGCAAGGTCACTTTGCGCACCGCCGCCAGAGCCAGTAGAAACCGATCCAAGAAAAGCCATTTCCGCTTCGCGCCCTGCAAGAAGCATTGCCAGCTTCGCTTCAAGCTCAGCGAGCAATGGAAATGGGCTCTTGTTCTCAAAGGACACAACCCCACCTCCAGTTCGGATCTCGGCACGATCAGGCAAGCCGAGCCCAAGAATGCTCCCTGCAATAATGTGACCCGCTTCATGATAAGCAGCCCGCAGCAAATCCGATTGCGAACTCTCAGGCACAATATTCTCCGCGGCGGCCCACAGATGAGCATCTTCCAACGTGGCTCCTTTATATCTCGCCAAACTGCGGGCTTGTCGCACAATCGCCGCCGCATCCGCGCCTGTGCAGCCAATAAGATGTGCAGCCACGTCCTCAATCGTGCGCAGCGTAATTTCATCGCCGCAATGGTCTAGAAGAATGTCGACAAGTGCGTCTTTTCCGGGCTGTGACATCTCAATTTTCAGATCAAAACGCCCCGAGCGCACTAACGCTGCATCCAGTTTTTCTGGATGGTTACACGCCCCAACAACCAAGACACCTTGACGCTGATTGGCTTTATCCATTGCTTCAAGCAGGCCATTGAGCGCCGATCTAGTATAGTTTGCGTTCTCACCGCTTGCGGTTGCACGATCTTCAAAAGAGTCGATTTCATCGATGAATAGTACCGTCGGCGACCTTCTGCACGCTTCATCGAAGGACTTGCCCATTGCCGCCAGAAAGTCTCCCAAATGGCCGTGCCGTTGCCAATCCGCGTAGCTCGTCGCAATGAAGTGCGCACCGATCTGACTGGCAAGCTTCGAAGCTGCAAATGTCTTACCTGTGCCCGGCGCACCAAACATGAGAACGCCCCTGGGAATTTCCGACCAATCCAATTGACCGCCTCTCCATGTTTGAATGTCGGCAGACAGTTGCTTCAGAACCGCTTTCGTCGAACCCAAGCCCTTTACTGCGTCGAGCGCTGACTTATCGGCCGCAACCGAGTTGTCATCAGCAAATCGAATAAGCGCTTCCACCATCTTCTTGGTGTCTGACTGTCGCACTGCGGTGGTCAGCTGTTCCAGGGTCAAACACTGCAACTTCTGTGCTTGAGGCAGTTGCCCAAGGATCGGTTGCACGTCCGGCTTGCAGCATGGACGGTGTAGTACCTGGTGGAGTTTTAAAACGATTTTCTGAGAGATTTCGGCTAGCCGCACAACTTGTGTTGCCGCCTGTCGGATTGTTTCAGGAATTTCCTCCAAACACTCGACAATGCACAGGAGCGGCTGTGGCTCCGCCATGCGATCAGACAAGTTTTTCTCAAACTCATCTTTTCCTTTGGCCCAACGCGATGAATAGGTCCTAGAATTCCGAGTAACAAGGCTGATCTTTGGAAGGTGTTTCTGAGCTTTCATTGTTGCCGGCATGAGGCCGCGTTCGAAAGCGTCCTCTACATGCTCAACCCATGCCGGATCACCGGTTTCAACGACGGTGAAGCCATAGGGAGCATACAAGCTTTCAATGACGGTCTTTTGGTCCTCGGGGAAGCTTGCAATCAGCCGGATCAAAGCTGCCGCAGAGTGGATATCGAGTTTTGATGAGCAAGCGAACCACTTCGTCCCCGCGCCCGCTTTTCCCTCATCTGCTCCCCAAGGATTTTCTTGAAAATCGGTAGAGCATAGTTCACGCAGTGCGTCCTCGAACCAGGTGTTGAGTTGTTTGAGAAAACTGGAAGAAGTCTTAGATCCTCGTGGCATCGAGCACCCCTTTTGTCGGATTCAATCTGAAGCAGCTTGGAACGGTCGAACTACGACCAGGGACTATCCAAGCGATATCAGCCGCACGCTGGGGCGACTGAACAGTTCAGGTTGTTTCACAACAAAAGTCATCGATATTTCCAATTTCGGATCATCAACTTAGCGCCGCTTGGCAACATGTACAAGACCCGATTTATTACCTTCTTCAGAGCTCTAGTTTACGGATCTTTGTCCATAATTTTGTCTCATTGTTTAGATATCCGATCATGGTGCCAGAACCAGGTTAACTTGGGATTAACGTTTTCAGCCAAATGTGCTGTCGACTGATCGAAGAGGCGATAGAAAGCTAGCCTATCTGGGTACTACGCAGAGGCCATGCACAGACCAAATGGCACTTCCAAAATATACTTTTTATATAATAATTATATAATATATTGCATTCAGATTTTACTCGCGTAGTATCAAATCGAGATTGATGGGTTGAAATTCTATGCCTACGGCCATGGTAATTTTTACGAGCAAGAAGCCAGAAGACGTCGCGGATTTGGGCGGGACTGGGTGGTGGAAAGTCGATCCCGTGAAGGCACGGGGTGCGACCCATGTTGTCCTTACTCACAACGCCTTCGACAAGAGGCGACCTGGGGATCCAGAGCATCACGGTGAATCGTTCATGGTAGCGACGATAAAAGATGTCTTGCAGGATGATGACGGTCGTTGGCTGATTCAGTTTGATCAGTACGCGGCAACAAATTCAGGGCTGAAATGGCCAGGCTACAGAAACCCCGTCAACTACACGGACACTGATTGTATACTTGATCAGCTTGAGATCGGCGATTGGCAAAAGATTAAAGAGGTCTCATTTGAGGACGCACAGGCAATAAGGCGGCGTGACGATGCTTCCGCGGCGCGCATGCAAGCAAGACAGGCCGTAACTTTAGGCACTGGCGAACCGACGTTTGGCGAGATTATTGAGTTGCACCGTGAACGGCTTGCCGCCGATCTGGGGGTGGATCCTAGCTCCGTCCGAATATCCATCGAGACACTGAAATAGTGGATTACAAAGGCATAAAATGAAAAATTTCAGGCCGAAAGAAACATGCACTCATTCTCCTTTGTCTGTAGTTTCTTGAATTGCACGACGAAGCAATAATGAAGAAGAGTTCGAAGCTGCTCTGGAGCCCTTGCCCTTCGCAAGTGAGTTGCCTCCAGCAAAAAGTGTTTATTGGAAAAGACAGCTTAAGGCTTTTGGCGGGTTTTCAACCCAGAAGCGAACCCTGCGCCTTTTTTGGAGCTGAAGTGCAAAGCTCGACAAAAATGAGCAACCAAGAAAGTCACTAGAGCGATACAAGTTAGCGGAACACCCAATGGACGTTTTTAACCTAGATCAGTTTGTTATCGACCAGTACAAGGCATTTTCTCGCTCGTTCACTAAAATAAAGTCCCCGGAAATCACCGCAAAAGTTGATGCGCTTTACGAGGGAAAACACTTTTGGCCCGAACCTCTTCTACAAATTAATCCCCACTATGCCTCCGGTGGTTCGATACGTGAATTTGTTGAAGGCGGTGTGCTTGCACCTGAATGCTCTGAAATTTTTCAGGACAAGTGGGGGCCTGAAGGCCAGGATGACCCCACACTGAAACTTCGCAAACACCAGGAACAAGCGGTGAGCTTTGCGAAGGATAAGCAGAGCTACGTTGTGACGACCGGAACCGGTTCCGGAAAGTCCTTGTGTTTCTTCATCCCAATAATTGACGCCGCGATTAGGGATAAGAAAGCAGGTGGTGGGCCCAAAACCAGGGCTATAGTAATTTATCCAATGAACGCGCTGGCAAACAGCCAGGCCAAAGAACTCGAAGGCTATCTAGGTTCAGCTACCGAAGGATTGGTGACCTATGCCCGGTACACTGGGCAAGAGAGCAGCGAAGATCGAGAGCTCATAAAGGCAAACCCGCCTGATATCCTGCTCACCAACTTCATGATGCTTGAACTGTTAATGACACGTCAGAGTGATCTGGACCGCAAGGTTTTACAGAATTGCGAAGGCTTACAATTCGTTGTTTTAGACGAATTACATACTTACCGAGGTCGACAAGGCGCTGATGTCGCGATGCTCATGCGCCGGCTCCGTTCTCGAATCGGCGACCCGAAGAAACCTCCACTCTGTATCGGGACATCAGCGACTATGGCGTCGGAAGGCGCTGAACACGAGAAGAACGAAGCAGTTTCCCAGATCGCAAGTCAGATTTTCGGAAGCAGAATTGGACCAGACGCTGTCGTTACAGAAACACTAGAACGCGTCACAAACCCCGCCAAAATTGGTGGTAAGTCTTTGATGGGATTGTCGAAGGCGGTAGAAGAAGCGGCTACCGGTGGCGTGGCAGTCGGGCGGAAGAACAATGACTATTTTGATGACCCCCTAGCAATTTGGGTTGAAACAAGGATCGGCCTAAAGAATGTCGAAACCAAGCCGGAACGTGCTAAACCAATCTCGTTAGCGGACGCCGCAAGTCAATTGTCAGAGGACTGTGGCCTTCACGAGGAAGTTTGTTCGCAAGCCCTTAGAGAAGCGCTAATTGGTTTCAGCATCCCGGAAAAAGACAGAGTTAAAGGCAGCCGAGAAAACACGCCGCTATTTGCATTTAAATTACACCAGTTCGTGGCGGGTGCCGGCAGATTGTACACAACACTACGACCTGAAGGGCAGCGCGATGTTACCTTTAGTGGCCAAATCTTTAACCCGAATAAGGCAGATGAACGTCTCTATCCTACGCATTTCTGCCGAAACTGCGGACAAGAGTTTCACCCGGTAACCTTGAGAAGCCGTGATGGTGTCGACGTCTTTGAAAAGCGCGAAATAGACGATATTCCGGTCGACGGCGATGAAGATGACGACGGTGCCGACTGGGGTTTTCTCATGCCGGAGCCTGAAGATTCGAATTTCGCATTTTCAGGAAGAGATGAGGATTACCCTGATGCATGGTTGGATGAAAAACCAAATGGTGAGAAACGTTTAAAGCAGACGTATCGAAAAAAAAGAGCGCATCAGTATTCCGTTCTTCCTGACGGAACAGCGCACGCCGGAACACGCCAAGCGTGGTTTTTACCAGGCAAATTCCGCTTTTGCCCTTCTTGTGGGGACGTGAATACGTCGCCTGCTCGCGATATCAACAAGCTTGCATCGTTGAGCGCGGAAAGTAGGAGTTCAGCAACCACCATATTATTGTCGACAATATTGCGATGGATGAATTTGCCGGACTCCACGATTGCACAGCATTCTCGCAAATTACTCTCTTTTACAGACAACCGACAGGACGCGGCACTTCAAGCAGGCCATTTCAACGATTTTGTCTTTGTCACTATGCTTCGCGGTGCCATCGTGAGTGCACTGCGGGCTGCCCCGACTGGCATATTGGATGAAGCTGGAGTTGGGCAAGCAGTACAAAAAGCGCTTGGTTTCCTTGCTGCGCCGGAGTTCGCGGAGAGAGCGCCAGAATGGTTATTCAATACTGGGGTGAAAGGTGAGCGTCGAAACGATGCCGAGGCCATTCTGCGCCAAAACCTTCAACATCTTTTCTGGATCGACCAAAGAAAAGGTTGGAGATACACCAACCCCAACCTCGAACAGCTTGGTTTGCTTGCAGCAAAATACAAATACTTGGACGATATTGCTGCCGACAACCAAGAGTTTCAAAGCTCACCCATTTTGAGCGACGCCTCGCCCAGCGAACGCAGAATTGCTCTGAAAGTACTCTACGACCATATGCGTAAGGGACTTGCTGTTGACTGTGCGGCCTTGAATCGTTTGAAACTCGAGGAGCTAGTAGGAAAAAACCACAACCTTATTAAGTCACCTTGGAACGTGGACGATGACCGCATCGTAACTGCTGCAATCTTCATGACCGATCCCCCCAAACGGAAAGAAATGAAGAACAAGGATGAGGACAAACTCCTCCGGGGGACTCCAACGAGCGCAATCGGCAAAAAGATGCGAGACCTGACCTTTGGAGGTCGACGGGTCACTCTCAAAGAAGTGCCAGAAATCTTTGATGCGCTGCTAAAGGCATCCGAAAACTATGGGACGGTGGTAAAGGAAGGAGGTCCATTCGGCGGAATGGGCTATAGACTGGCAGGGTCAACGATACAGTTTACGCTTGACGAAACTCTGTCGAGCGCAGAGCTGGAAAACGAGTACTTTGTCGGAGTCTACAAAACCATTTCCGACATGCTCGATCACGGTGGGCAAACGCTGTTCGGTTTTGAAGGGCGCGAGCATACCGCGCAGGTCGAAGGCGAGCTTCGGGAGTTGCGGGAGATGCGTTTCCGCTACGAAAAAGAAGATCAAAAGTCCTTGGTCGAGGAAGAAGAGAAGCTGAAGGGTTTCAGAGAAGACGACCGCTTCTTACCCACACTTTTTTGTTCTCCTACCATGGAACTTGGCGTCGATATTTCGGCGATGAACGTCGTTTACTTACGTAACGCCCCGCCAACCGCAGCTAATTACGCACAACGTAGTGGTCGCGCAGGTCGGAGTGGGCAGGCTGCATTGATCGTCACTTATTGTGCAGCGCAAAGCCCCCACGACCAGTACTTTTTTAACCGCAAAACCGACTTGGTGGACGGCATCGTTGTTCCGCCTTCTATTGATCTCAAAAACAAGGATCTGGTTGAAAGTCACCTTAACGCCGAGTGGCTGGCGTCCCTTGGAATGGAGCTCCAGGCAAGCGGAATTGAGCTGGATAGGAATATTAAGGGAAACTTGGATCTTCTAGATCCAGAAAAAGACCTTCTCCCGGAAATTCGCGACGTAGCATCTGATCGTCGCACCGCCGATCAGGCGAAACCGCTCATTGAGGCTGTGCTGACTGCACTGGAAAATGACTACGCGGGAGAAAACCCGCGATGGTTCAAATCGATTGCACAAGTTGCTGAGAGCGTCATCGCTAAAGCTCCAGATCGGTTCAATAACTCATTCAATCGTTGGCGCGATCTACTAAAGGCCGCGGAGCGTGCAATCCATTTGGCGGATAAGTCTCTCAAAGACTACACAATCTCTCCGAAAGAGCGCAAAGCTGCGGAAGAACGCAGGCGAATGGGCGAGTTTCAACGCTCGATACTGCTTTCGACCCAGTCAAAGAGGGATAACGATTTCTACATTTATCGCTATCTTGCGACCGAAGGTTTCCTACCAGGTTACAATTTCCCACGTTTACCGTTGATGGCCTATGTACAAGGCGGGCAAGATGGCAAGAACCAACGCTACATACAGCGGGCACGTTTCTTGGCTATCTCTGAGTTCGGTCCTCAAAGCCTTGTTTATCACGAAGGTCGTGCATTCCGTGTCGACCGCGCCCTACTCAAGGAGGCAGGAGACCGTGACGATGGATACCTAAGCACCAAGTCGAGAGCACTTTGCCCATCTTGTGGAGCGAGCCACGACGGGGAGCACCCTGAGCGATGCCACGTGTGCAATGCACCACTTAGCAAGTCAGTGCCGCTTACAAATCTCTATCGCATCGAGAACGTCGGAACGCGACCTGCCGAAAGGATTACGTCCAATGACGAGGAGAGAAAACGGCAGGGTTTTGAGATACAGACCACGTTTGCCTTCGATGAATCTAGCTATACAGCATCTATGAAAGTCTCGGATGATGCTGGTGAAATCATCACGATGGATTATGCGCAAGCAGCTTACATCAGCCGGATCAACAAGGGGCTCAGGCGGCGAAAGGAAAAATCCCAGGTTGGTTTCTTCATTAACCCAAGGACTGGCGTTTGGGTTGGCCAGCCCAAAGATGACGGCAGTAGCGACGAAAGACCGGATCAACTCACGCAACTCATAGTGCCGCTCGTAGAAGACCGCAAGAATGCGCTACTAATCCGTTTTCCGGAGTCCTGGCTCGCAGCTTTAGGAAATAGATCCGCCAATACTCTTTCTACGCTCCAGCATGCGTTGGCAAGGGGTATCGAAGCCGTATTCCAACTGGAAGAAGGGGAGATACTCGTCGAACCAACACCTTCTCGCCAGGAGCGCCTAGCACTTTTGTTCTATGAAGCTGCTGAAGGCGGAGCCGGCGCTTTAGGGCAAATGATTTCGGAAACCGCCAGCATCTCGAGCGTCGCCCGCAAGGCTCTCGAAATCATGCACTTTGACCCCGCGAGTTTTAACGGCGCCCGCACTGATCTCAGCAAATTGTCTCAAGAGTGTCCGTCATCGAATGATTTGGAACACGAGCGTTTGATTGGCTTAGGAGGATCAGGCTCGCCGTAGTTTCAATCTACGCCGCGTTCTGA
>NZ_JBQFZP010000027.1:0-29041 GCF_056542305.1 Ruegeria sp. AD9 | reverse complement strand
ATCAGAACGCGGCGTAGATTGAAACTACGGCGAGCCTGATCCTCCTAAGCCAATCAAACGCTCGTGTTCCAAATCATTCGATGACGGACAGTGATGGTGACAGGCTGTCACCAAGTAATGACGCCAAGTTTGTTGAAAGGGGAAGCCATCGGCAAGACATGAAGGGCAAATCGGATCGCTATGATGCCGCTCGAAACGCCAGTTTAAGCTGGGTGACTCAGGTTTGGCAGAAGGGGAGATAGCAACCAACAAACCTTTCTCTAAGCCCATCTCTTGCTCAAAGTGCTCGATGTTCTCGACTAGAATTCGCCCATACTTCCGCCGGAACCGTGTCAAAAATTCAGAGACATCTCTGTATCCATTTACATGGGCTAGACGACGCAAGTATCCGATAAGGCTCTCGCCTTTCAATGGTGGTACTGCAAACAAACCCGGCACCTCATACACCTCGCATAATCGCAAGCTCATGCGACGTCATAGGCTCTACTTCGAGACCAGCATCTGCCATGACTCTGATGTATGACCTGATCAGCTCAGTATCCGATGGTGGTTCTTCTTGAAAAAACGACTGATACGGATCTCGCTCCAGGCCTGAATCCGTCGCTGCCCTGGCAATCGTTTTGGTGCTGTATTTTGAATTTTGGGCACCCAATGCCAGGGGCGCGCGCAGCACTTCCAACGCCACTGGCACACGTCCGCCGGAAACACCGTACAATCGCCGTACCATATCGTCTTGGTCAAATTCCAAAAGGATGCCGGACTCCTCAAGACAATAGAAGGCAGCAAAGATTGCATCGCAGAACGCGATACGATCAGCCTCAACGCTCCACCAATAGGGGTTCATTCGAATGGTGTTCAAACAGCGTCCCGCAAACTGCTCGTTGCTGTCCATAACCGCTTCGAACATTGGCAACCCAGCTAAAATCAGAGTGACTGAGGTTTCATCAACAATAGTCTTGAAGTGATCAGCGGCTTGTCGACGCGAGTGCCTAGTCAGAGTTTCGGCGCAATGGTTCACTTCGTCGATAATGATTGTTTGAATGCCGTGCTCAGCTACGAGCCGAAAGAGACGTTCTCGAATTTGGGCAGGTCGCTCTCGTTCTACGAAATCAAAGCCCATGCTTCGCAAGCAGGAACCGTAATAATCCCGCTCGGAAGGCCGTGGCGCAAGTCGGCCCAGAATGACATCTGAAGATACCAGAATAGCACTTGGGCCGTGGCGGTCATTTTCAACTTGTGCCTTCAAGTCCTTTGTCAGTTCTGTCTTTCCACATCTCGTCGGCCCCAAGATTGGTATGATCCGTCCACCCTCGGTTGCTGCAATATTCAAAAGACGTTTTATCTCCGAGACAGCCCATTCGTGGCGGCTATGTCGGATGAATGCACCTTGCAGAGCTCTACTAGTTGTTTGGTCCAGCATCTTTTCTTTCGACCCTTGGCAAGTTCTTTGATCTCGTAACTGCGAGCTTGTTGTGACCAACCTCTGACCGTATTTGGTCAATTAGTTGTGGTTCTTTCAAACTTCTGTTCTGCATATCAGCGGCCCGCAACTTGTCGATTTCCGCAGAGCGGTTCCTTTGCAGTTTAGTTTTTTTGCCCTGCTTATACGTCCTGCGCGCTTGGATATCTTTGTGGATCTCCAAAGCCGTTTTGATTGGTCCGTTGTGTTTCGCCTTGGGTGACCGGCATTCTCTTAGCTCACGATAAGAAAGTGCTGCCAAGTCTTTTGCTTTGTTGGACGCGCGCACCAACTCGCCTGTATGCGGATCCACGACCAAAATTTCCCTAGCATCAAGTGGAGCATAGCGTATTTCAACACGCTGGCGCGGGCCTAGTCGTCGGTACAGCCTTGCCAAGTCTTCAGAGTTGTATTGCATACTCTCGAATTCGATACCGTAGTGCCACAGAGTTCGAGATTCGGATTGGATCATCAGCGCTGCGTGATGCTCGTCCAAAGACGGGGGTTCTGGCACTATGTGTTCATCTGCCAATCTGTCCCAAGCGGCGCTAGGTGTTTCACCCCGTTTAAAGATGTCTTGGACTTTTCTCCTCGGAGTTCTTCCATATTCGTCGTAGCGCCAGCGTTGCATTATTGAATTGAACACTCTTAGCGTCAGACGGGCTTCATCCATTGCTTTTTTGGTTCGATCCCGGTCGGGATATGCCTTTGACTTAGTCGCACCCGGAAGCTGGCTGACTTTGCTTCGAACTGCCCCGAACAAGTTTTCGATAAACGGCTTTTCCTGGGGTTTTCGAGGTTGCGCCCAATGGCCATGGACACCAGCAACTTCGATAAAAGCATCGATGGGTTCGCCCACGTTCTCTGAACCCTGATCCATTACAACCACTTTCGGCAGTGCGGCGATTTTTTTCCTGTTTACAATTTCGTGCTGTTCGAAAAAGTCTTCCTCTGGGTAGCTAATCATCTCCTTTAGAGCTTTGGCCACATGTTCTGATGATGGATCTGGTAGGAAGACCTGAAATGCGACAATCCAACTAGTAGCACAGTCAATCGCTGCACAAATCCACGGCCGACCTATTACCTCCCCGCTATCATCAACCAGCATTATGTCAGCTTTTGTGCAGTCCAATTCTATTTGATCATAAGGTGCTGTTATATCATAGTATTTTTGGGCAATTCGCATGTGTTGGCGCGCCTCGTTACTGCCCAGTTGCCACTTTAGAACGTCAAAATGAGGGATTGTGTGCACAATCGCTTCGACTGCCTTGCGTCCGCAGCACCCAGGTTTTATGCCATTCTCATGGCAAACCAACTGGTATTGATTATAAGCGTCGCTAGACAGACTTGTTAGATTTTGTCTGTCCGACGACGTATATTGCATTTCCAATAGATCGAGCACTATCTCGTGGAAAACGCTGTCAAACCTTGGCATACGATTTCCTGAATTGCTGTGCTTGGGCAAAAGCGCGTCCGGCCCGCCGCGCCGATACAATTTGACCCAATTCTGAACAGTCGATTGCCTCGGAAAACGGTTACCCTTGATTTTGAAGGTGGGTTCTTCGGCGAACTCGCGTTGAAGTATCGGTATGCGTTTTGCCCAATGAACGCCTTCCTCCCCAAGCTTTAGTGCATTTTCCACAATGCGTAGTCTGAGCTGAGCTTCACGTGCATCTTTAGCGGTTACATTACGAGGACGTTTGTCGAAGCCTTCTTCCTTCACTAGCCCATCGTGCACATGGTCTCGATATTCTTGTCCAGATATCTCAAAAGGATCAACTTGGGAGTTCGATATCTGATATGCATCCCGCCCAGCTATCGCTCCATCGACAGCATAGGTTTCTCCCCTATATTTAATGGTTCTCTGGTGCCGCCTTTTGACAATTTGCTTCAAAATTCGATTACCTCCAGATGTCTTCGGTCGCGGTTTGCAGTCTTCAGGTTCGTGGATGGCCCAAGAGCTTCACATGAAAAATCGAACACCAGATAGCCATCAAGAATAAGGCGAAGAATCTTCGCTTGGGGGATGCCAATATTCTCTCTTAGTTCTTTGAACGTCACACGTTGCTGTTTGAGACACGCTATTTTGCTTGCAAGTTTAGGGGCGGTCTCTTCGGCTTGTCCTTGCAATAGCAGCCAAGCATTTCGATCAATCGGCCCCTGCAATAAGGACTCAGTTACAATGACAAGCGAGATTCCGACTTCGGCAAGAAGTGAAGGATAGTCCAGGTACTCAGGTTTCTTATCTATGTGAGCGCTGTGTTTGGCGTCCAAGTAGAACAAACGGCCGTCGACAAGTTTAACTTCTAGGTCTGGTGTATAAAGCTTAGGCCTGTACCGACGCCCTTCATAAGCCACTAGCGCCGCTTCTTTGTTTGCAAATGCTCTTCCGGTTCCCATGTCGATTGTGCAAGGCTGTGGCTTAAGCGAGACCACACGAGGGTCGACCTGCATGCAACGAACCAGTGCTGCTTCCATTTGGCTTTCGAGCTGAATGACGCCTGGGAACTTGACGCCAGACATTTTGCCAGCGCGTTTTTTCATTCCGCGCTTGTGAACGCGTCGGGCCGTCGGGGGTGCGTGTCGATCTATCCTCATACGGGCTCTATACATGCATCCATTCGCATTGGCAATGGGCTCGATGCGAATAAAATGATTGCGACCGATGATGACTGAAGACGAATTTCAAGATTTGGCCAAAACTGAAAACTGGATTGCCCTCGGAGCGTGGCTGAATCGCGTTGTCCAAGACAGCCAAGCCTGCGGGTACGCGTTTCCGGACGATGCACTCCAAAGCGTTGCCGCTATTAGAGGCACAAAGCCTGCAAGCCTTCGCAATCCGATGTCCGCGGCGAAATGGTTAGAACAGAACCGACCAGATCTTTTTGAATCAAAGCCCGACTGGCTGGCCATGATGCAAGTTATTTTGCTTTCAAGGATAGATCGGTATGACCCTAGGAAATCCAAAGAGATAGCTGATGCCGTTCTTTCAGGGGAGTTATCTCAGGCGGAAACTAAGTCTATTCTTGATGAAGTTCGATTGGCGGAGAAGCCTGCGGTCGTGATTGCTAGAGGTGGTTTTGGCGGCCAGCGAAGAGCCCGAGACTTCGAAGTAAACGCAAAAATGCTTTTCAAACAGAACACTAGTGACATCTTCAATGTGGAAAATTTGACTGTTCGAGAAGGCAGAACGTTCGAGCCTCTTGCCACAGACTTAATCGTATACAAAGGCTCGGAGCCTTTTGCGGCGATTGAGATCAAAGGCCCGAGGAATAGAATTGATCCTGGCTACTTGATTGACCAACTGGCAAGAGCAGCACTTCTTTTGAGAAAGGTTCCTCAAGTACTATACGTTGTTCCTGAGCAATCTGAGTACAAACTGGGTGAACTTGTAGCGATACGAGACAAACTCGAAATCGAAGGAATTAAATTTGGGACATTGCCGGAGAAAAGTCGGCTCGCACCAAAAGATCTAAAAGTTCTGGGATGATGCACTCTCTAATGTTGGGTGTTATGCCGTGCGCGAAGGTCTGCAATGCGCAGAAAGCTGACTTTGCAAAGTCTGACAATATCTAGTCTCCAATCACTGAGCCACATATGAAAATCATCAGGCTAAAAGCAAAGCCACAAGCGCAACTACACCCGATGTAGTTGCGCTTGCCAGGTTGCATGAATGGTCATAGCGCATGGATATCGAACGGATCGGAGAAACCCTTGATCATTGTTCTACCAAATGTCTCCAACACATTTGCCCCTTCCAACAGATCGAAGGTTTCTTGATCAATCAATATACGGCTTCCGGTTTTCTGCGTTTCTGCCTCGAGGCGAGCAGCAAGGTTTACGGTCGATCCTATGCAAGTATACGTCGCTCGATTGTCCGTACCGGCATAGCCGGCGACGACTTCGCCAGTCGCTATTCCGATGCCGATTTTTAGGTCACTTTTCCCTTCTGAGCGCCTTTCGAGATTTAATATCTCAATCATGTTGTGCATTTCATGCCCTGCCGCCACCGCACTTTGAGCGGAGTTGGACAGCGGCTGCGGAACTCCGAACAGAGCCATCAAACCGTCTCCCAGCATCAGGCTGACAATTCCGCCATTGCTAGTAACAGCCTCGAACATCAACGTGTAAAAAGTGTTGAGCAGATCAATTGTTTCCTCGGGAGCGAGATTTTCAGACAAGGTCGTGAAGCCGCGAATGTCGCAGAACAGGACCGAAGCATTGGCGCGCTTGCCGCCTATGGCAAAACCGGACTCTTGTAAGTCTTGTGCAACCTCAGTTGTAGCAAAGCGCTCTAGCAGGCGCTTCTGTTCGTCCCTGAGCCTTTTCTTTTCAAGGCAGCTGGAGACACGCGCACTAAGTAGTGTCTTATTAACAGGCTTTGGCAGGTAGTCTTCGGCACCCAATTCAATGCAGCGCACTACGTTGTCGAGACCCTCAACAGATGACGTCACTATTACTGGCAGATCGCGCAGATCAATGTCCGATTTGACGGCCTCCAGAACTTGGAAGCCGTCCATTTCTGGCATTTCAATATCCAGTAGCAGCAAGTCAAACGGCTGGTTAGACAACATCTCCATCGCAACCCGGCCGTTTTCCGCGACCGATGCTTGATGACCCAAGAGCTCTACGCTGCGCGACAAAAGCAAGCGGTTCACCTTGTTGTCATCGACGATGAGCAAATGGCCGGGGGCGTCAGACATCAATCAGGCTCCGCAACGCGGCGGCGGCAGTGGTTAGGGCTGTCTCCAACGCCGTCGCATCTGTTAGGTCTCCGGCCTCGGGCAGTTCTCCCAGCTCGACTTTCCTGGCCAGTTCGGCAAGAGCCGTCGCACCAAATGTGTTGGCATTCGACTTGATAGAATGTGCAGCACGGCGGTATCGGTCTACATCGGCCTCGCCCGCCGCCGTTTTCAATTCGCCAATCATACTTGGCGCTTCGTCGAGAAAGGTGTTTACAAGTTCGGCTGCAAAATCTTCGCCTGTGGCGTCTATTAGTTCCATGAAGATTTCATGATCAATTGGGCTGTCTGTCATGGATCACCTTCTTATTCTTGGGGAATTTAACAGGGCTTCGATTAGGACAGGTACGCGGATCGGTTTGGTGATATAGTCGTCCATCCCTGCATCCAGGCACATCTCACGGTCCCCCTGCATTGCGTTCGCGGTCATCGCGATTATACGAGGGCGACTTCCTTCGGGGAGCGCTTTGTTGATACGTCGTGACGCTTCCAAACCATCCATTTCGGGCATCTGCACATCCATGAAAACGACGTCGTATTTTTGACGGTTCACGCTTTCGACAGCCTCGGCACCGTTGCTGGCCAAATCAGCGCGATAGCCCATCTGCTCCAGTAGGCGCAGTGCAAGTTTCTGGTTCACCAAATTGTCCTCGGCCAGCAAAATTCGCAGTGGATGTCGCGTTGCCATATCCGGATCTGTTTGGGGTTTGTCCTGTAGTTTGGACGGCTTTACTCGTACTTTTTCAGTCGCGAACAATGTAACCAAGGTATCGAACAGGTGGGATTGGCGCAAAGGTTTGGCAAGGTTGGCAGCAAAGAGCCCTTCCTCCAGATCTACTTCGCGCGGGCCAAGTGAACTGAAAAGGATTAGTGGCAAACCCGGCTTCTTGGCGCGAACCTTTTTGGCGAGATCTGCTCCATCCATTTCGGGCATATGCATGTCGAGAATGGCCAAATCGAACTCGACGCCTTGTTCAAGTATGCTCAGCGCCTCTGACGGAGATTCACGCGTCGTGGTCTGCGTGCCCCATTTCTCAGTTTGAAGAGCGAGGATTTTACGATTGGTGGCATTGTCGTCCACCATCAAAATTCGCTTGCCTTCGAGTTCAGGCTGAACGCCGACAAGATTGCGGGAAGAAGACTTAACTGGCTTTGCAGGTTTTGCCTGGATTTTGAAAACAAAGGTGGAACCGCTCCCCTCGCCATGGCTTTCAGCCCACATGGTCCCACCCATAAGTTCGGCGAGGCGTTTCGAGATCGCAAGACCCAGACCAGTGCCGCCATATTTTCTGGTCGTGGAACTATCTGCCTGACTGAAAGATTGAAATAATCGGCTCATGCCCTTTTGGGACAGGCCGATTCCAGTATCTCGGACTTTGAACGTCAGTTCGAGCGATCCCTGCACCTCGGCGGATTGTTCAACAGACAGAACCACTTCGCCGCTTTCGGTAAACTTCACTGCGTTAGAAAGGAGATTCAGCAGAATTTGCCGCAATCTGGTCAGATCTGCGCTAATCGCCAGGGGCAGTGTGTCATCGAACTCATAAGCCAAATCGAGCTGTTTCTCGGCAGCTTTACCGCTGACTAAATCGAGGGCGCTTTCTATGCATTCGCGCAGGTCGAACGGATGGTTTTCGATATCCATCTGCCCGGCTTCAATTTTCGAGAAGTCGAGGATCTCGTTGATGATGCCCAACAGCGCATCGCCGCTATCGCGGATGGTATTGGCATAGTCACTTTGTTCTGCGTCCAACTCTGTGTCCATCAACAGCCCGCTCATACCGATTACGGCGTTCATTGGCGTTCGAATTTCGTGGGACATCGTCGCCAGGAAGGCGCTTTTTGCTTCGTTTGCTTCTTCAGCAACCTTTCGCGCCTCTTCGGCCTCACGGAACAGACGCACGTTTTCGATGGCAATCACCGCCTGATCTGCAAATGAGTAGGCGAGGTCGATCTCATCTTTGGTGAAAGCGCCGGCTGATTTTCGAGCGAACACCAACACACCCAGACACGCCTTGCCTTTCATAAGTGGCAGCAACAAAGCTGCGCGCACGCCATGCCGGTCATACGTAATCTGTTCGAACGGTGAGAGTTCGAGTGTATCCCAATCCGGTAGATGGAGCATCTTCTTCTCATGCAGAACCTGCGCGGGAAAGCTGGACATCGGATCCGGGTCGATAGGAAAACTTTGGTTGCCTTCAAGGGTAGCAACACCTTCTGCACTAACCCGCGCAAGCACCTCGAACGTGTTATCTTGCGCGGTCATAGCTGCAACCATATCAGAGGAGACCAACCGCACACCTGCTTTTGCGATTGCCTCGAAGACTGGCCTGATGTCGTCAGGAGATTGGCTGATCACCCGTAGAATGTCCGCACTCGCAGTCTGACGTGCCAGGGAAGCCTGAGTTTCATTAAACAGGCGAACATTTTCCAGCGCGATGATGGCCTGATCAGCGAAAGACTCGGCAATGGCGACTTCATTTTCGCTGAAAACTTTGGCCGTTTTTCGGATGAATACCAAGGCACCGAAACATTCCGTCCCGCGCATCAGAGGCACCGTCAGCGAAGACTTGAACCCTTTCCTGCGGATGATCTCTTGATCGCGCGGGGGTAGCTCATCGTATCGCCATTCGGGCAAATGCAAGGTCTTGCCGTTCTTGATTGCCTTGGACGGCAAATTGTCTTCGGGATCAATCGGCAGGCGCTCGGTCCATGTGATTTCTTCGACGCCATCGGGTGTCGCGGCGGCGATTTGCCAAAGTTCAGTCTTGTTCGCCTGAATAGCAATCGACAGGTCGCAATCTATGAGGGTCGTCGCCAGCGCGACAATCTTTTCAAAAACCGGTTTGGTATCGGTTGGGGATTCAGAGATTACCCTTAACACGTCCGCACTTGCCGTTTGGCGCGCGAGTGCGGTTTGAGTATCGTTGAAGAGTTGCGAATTCTGAATTGCTATTATCGCTTGGGACGCGAATGTCTCCATCTGCTTGATTTGCTTCTCGTTAAAAGCAGCGGTGGTTCGACTCCCCATGCTGATAACGCCAATTGTCTCGCCATCTCGTATCAGTGGCACGGAAAGAACGGATCGATAGCCTTCGAGATTGGACTTGAGAAGTGGGTCATAGTTGGGGTCAGCCTGCGTGTCCTTTACATAGTCAGCCCTTCCATGCAGAAGGGCACGTGCTGTGGCCGATGTTTCTCCTGGTTCGAAAGGATACGCTTTTATGAAGTCAGCGAATTTTCCAGACAAATTGTGCCCGGCAAAATAGTGGTACTTCCCATCTTCGGGCATCTTAAGCGCCAGGAAAGCATCCTGTAGGCGGCAGATGCGAGACGAAACGGCCAACAACGCTTCCAGTACAGGCTCTAATGCGTCGGGAGATCGGGAAATAACTTCGAGTACCTCGCTTGTGGCTTTTTGGTACTCCAAAGACTCCTCAACTTCGGCGGTGCGTTTTTGCACTTCCTCGAATAATTGCGTGTTGTTAATCGCGATCAAAGCCTGCGAAGCAAAGGTTTCCAGCAGGTTGATCTGTTTGGCGCTAAATGCCGAAGCCTGCCTGTGCGCCATGACGATAACACCAAGCGTGCGACCATTTTTGACAAGTGGAACCCCGAGAGTGGTGAGATAATCGCCTATCTCGGCAGCCTGTTTCCAAGTGTAAGTTGGGTCGTTTCGAGTATCTTCTATGTAGACTGTCTTTCCATGCAATGCAGTTCGCCCGATGCACGAGCCTTCTTCAGGAGCTATCGGATTATCCGTCAGAAACTTCAGAAATGCCTCGCTTACGTTATGAGACATCACGACACGATAAAGCCCATCGTCTGCATCCCGCATGGCAAAAAATGCGTACTCTGGCGAGCAGATGCGCGAAGCAACCTCCAGGATGGCGTCCAACACTGGCGGCAGGTCGTTGGGTGAACGGGAGATAACATCTAGTACTTCAGACGTAGCTGTCTGGTACTTTAATGTCTCTTCAGCTTCGGCGGTACGAGCTTGAACTTCTTCGAATAACTGAGTGTTGTTGATCGCAATCACGGCCTGTGCCGCAAAAGTCTCTAAGAGTGAAATTTGCTTTGCGTTGAATGGTGCGACTTTGTCGTGGCATAGGACTATAACACCGACTACTACTTTGCCCTTGATCAGAGGGACACCTAACAGCGAGCGGTATTTTCCGATACGGGCCGCCTCTTTCCACTCGTATTCTTCAGCTTCGGTATCCTTGTAATATACTGTTTCTCCTCGTGCTGCTGTTTGGCCAATACCGCTTCCATGACCGGCTGGCACCGGGTTGTTTTTTATGAACCTCATGAAATCACTGTCAAATTCCAGCGTGATATCAGTGTGGTATAGACTATCCTCTGGATTGAGGATCGAAATCGCGGCGTATTTTGGTTCACAGATTCGGCTTGCAACCCTCAAGACTTCCTCAAGCACCGGTTCCAGCTCGTTTGGGGATCGCGAAATGACCGACAACACATCAGATGTGGCCGTCTGGTATTCAAGCGATTGAACTACTTCCGCAGTGCGTTCCTCGACCTCGCGGAAAAGACTCGCATTCGTAATGGCGATAGTGGCTTGATCTGCAAAAGTTTCCAGCAACTGTATCTGCTTGGTAGAAAACCCCGATACCTCGGGGGACCCGATTGAAATGACACCTACGACATCGCCGTTCTTGATCAACGGCACTCCGAGCACGGATCGGTATTCACCGACGCCGCTTTCTTCCATCCAAGTATAAGAAGAATCCTTTTCAACATCTTCGATATAGATTGTGCGCTTCGCCAGAATGGAACGCCCGCTTACACCGCTTTCATCAGGCGAAATAGGATGAGCTTTGACATATTCCGCAAAGGTGGTGTCCTGCGTAAGTATCGCATGAACATGAAAAAGCTGATCGTCGAGGTTCAACATTGCAACATAGGCATCCTGCAATTCGCAGATACGCGACGCTTCTTTGAGGATAGCATCGAGAACGGGTGCCAGCTCGTTTGGCGACGACGAAATCACCCGCAGTACTTCAGATGTAGAGGTCTGATATTCCAAAGCCTGCGTAACTTCCGCCGTCCGGTCCTGTACTTCCCGGAACTGACGGACGTTTTCCATTGCGATCACGGCCTGAGCTGCAAAGGTTTGGACCAGTGCCACATCATCATCTGAGAAAGGCGCAACTTCACGGCGATATAGTACGATCACCCCTAGACCGGTGCCGTTCTTCATCAACGGAACTGCCAGAACCGAGCGGGCTCCTTCAATCTCAACCATCTGAACCCGTTTTGGGTCTCGGTCCTTGAAATAAAGCGGGTCATCCGCGATATCATCCTGGCGAATAACTTGGCCATCGATCATTGGTCTGATCGCGATCAATTCAGTGCGCGTTAACGGCTCCTCAAAATTTTTCAGCGCTTCGTCAAAATCGGTTCTTGCGCCAATATTTGCCGGGATCGTTGCGAGCCCTCGTTCGTGATCAGCGATACACAAGAAGGCGAGTGGCGCTTTGCACAGACGGCTGGAGTTTTCGAGAATGCTTTGGAATACAGGTCTTTCGTCGTCGCGGCTACGGCTTATGACTTCGAGGATTTCTCGCGATGCTTTTTCGCGCTCAAGTCGTTCCTGAACCTCTCGAAATTGGCGCGTGTTTTCTATCGCTATGACTGCGTGTTTGGCGAACTCTTCGATGAATTGCACGTCGGGATCAGAAAACGGGCGGACTTCGCGGCGGCTAACCGCAATAGCACCTATCGCTTGTTCCCCCTGCATCAAGGGCACAACAACCCGTGACCTGATGCCTTCGACCTCGACCATTGTAACAGCAGTAGGATCACCCGAGCGGTAGAACTCAGTGTCGGCGATGTCCTCGACTCGTACAACCTTGCAATTTCGTATCGCCGCCGCCGCCGTAACCGAACCATCGAGAGGCCACTCTTCTCCCAATTCGACGTCGGTTCTATCGTGCCCCCATGCACCGGCCAATTGAATATGGGTTCCCGCAGCGTTGACCAAAACCAGCGCCGCCTGATCCGCGTCACAGATTTCCGTGGCTTGCTGAAGTACGGCTTCAAAGACTCGTGCGTCATTGTCCCGGCTTTTGCTGATAACACTCAGGACCTCTTGCGTCGCCACTTGGCGTTCCAGTTGAGTATGCAGCTCTTTCATTTGACGTGTGTTGTCGATTGCAATCACAGCCTGGGCCGCAAAGCCCTCGACCAAAGAGATCTCATCTTCAGTAAATGGCCGCACTTCATGCCGGTAAATCCCAATGACGCCTACTGGGTCACCATTTGTCGACATCAAAGGAACCGTAAGAAACGAACGGACACCTTCCTCATCAACCAGTTGCCGGCGCCAGGGATCCCCGTTGATGTAGTGTTCCGTCTGGCGCAAATCGACATTGTGAATGACGCGCGCTTCCCGCACGGACTCGGCAATTTGTAAATTTGAGTCCAGGGACCAGCGATCCACGCCGACCTTGTATGTAGCCAATTGATCGCCAAAATGGGCCGCGTATTCCAAATGAGTTCCTGCCTCATTTAGCAGGCTCAACGTGGCTACATCTGTTTCGCAAAGCCGTGCGGTGTTTTCCAAGATCGTCTGAAATACCGGCGCTTCATCATCCCGAGACCGACTGATCGTCTCCAGAACATCACGCGTGGCACCTTCACGAGCCAGACGCACCTGCAACTCGCTAAACTGTCGAACATTTTCAATTGCAATGACCGCTTGCGCGGCGAAAGTTTCAACCAGCTGCACCTGATCGTCGGAATAAGGTCGTACCTCATCCCGTGCCAACATCAGGCATCCGATTGCGCTACCACCCACTTTCAATGGAACAAAGAGATTGCTCCTGCACCCATGAGTGTCGACAATGAGCTTAAAGCGC
Organism: Ruegeria sp. AD9; assembly: GCF_056542305.1. Taxonomy (NCBI): domain Bacteria; kingdom Pseudomonadati; phylum Pseudomonadota; class Alphaproteobacteria; order Rhodobacterales; family Roseobacteraceae; genus Ruegeria; species Ruegeria sp. AD9. Next base: position 15,959 of record NZ_JBQFZP010000027.1, on the reverse strand, counting down.
TCATCTCCCGATTTATGAAAATCGGTGTCCCCCATATCGACAACACGTTTTGTCTCGCCACTTAGAATAGTGTCAGTCACAATGGAGTTGCCTGGCTCCATCGTGTATTTGCCGTCGAGCCAGAGTTGCTGAATATCCGGGTGTAGATTAACGCTGGCAACCAGTTGCTGACGAGCATCCCCTTCTTGCCCGAGTACCAGACCGGCAAAAAAGGCATCACAGAGATCTTTTGCCAGCGTTACAATCAGGTCGCATACTGGCTGGACGTCATCCTTGGTCTCGGAGATCGCCTGCATAACCCGCGCGGTGGCTTCAAACCGAGCCTGTTGATCATCCGCGCTGAGCCCCCTGCTTTGCGAGGATGACGACGCTGAATCAGCAGGCTCTCTTGATACCTTTTTTCGACCCACTTGCGTTCGTGCCCCCCCACGCAAACCAATGAAACACACAAGACTGGAGTTTAGAGGGCATACGATAGAAGTCACAGAGTTTCTTTGTGGGTCGTGTTTCATGCGGTTCGGGCGATGCCGGTATGGTGTGGCCTTGGGAAGATCCGCACAGTCAAAAAGAAAGCCGCCCTATTTGCCAAAAAGGTGTCCTAAATAGGAGCTGTGTTAAACTTCCCAGAATACTCAAACATCGCTGTTGTATGTCTTCTTTGGGCTGGAAACAGTCGTCGCCGATTGAAGCAATGAGCGATTGCTTAGAACCTTTCGAGGACATTGCGCTAAAATTGGATTGGCCCTTGGCACGATTTGTCTGCGATAGTTTCGAGCTTTGGCGTCCTGACCAACTCTACGGCTTAACACCAGCTTTCTTCAAGCCTTCGACCAAAAGCGCATTGTGTTCGGGTAGACGGAAGAGGATCAAAGCTCCGGAGACAATGCTGTCTAGGAACGCTGGGGCGAAATCCGCCAGCGCCTGCTCATGTGGCAGGCCTGCTTCGGCGCGCCCGAGGTGGGCGGCACTGGCGATCATAAGAGCCCGGCGGATCGGCGCACGCGGCGTCATCTGAATGGCGTGCTCACCCCAACGCATTGCGTCTTCAAAATCAGCGTCGGCGAAGGCAGCTTGGGCGAGCGCCAGATAGGCGTCTCCTACCCAGAGGTCAGTGTCGCGTGGGGAAAGCTGGAGGGCAAGGTGGGCATGTTCGCGCGCCTGTGTGGTTCGGCCGACCAAAGATTCATGCCAGGCCATGAAGAAGATGTTCCGGGCAAAGTTCGGGTTCAGTGTGAAGCCCAAACTGAAGTCGGCGTTGGCCCCGTCAAAATCTCCACGGAAATGACGAACCATACCGCGAACGCATAAGGCGCGCGGGTCGAGTTGACCACCAAGAAACAGAGGTTCAACGCTTTTATCAGCTAGGCCCAGGTTTTCGGTGGGGTCCTCATCGAACTGGTATAGATAACGCATCAGGTAGGCAAACGCTTTGATCCAATGGGCCTGGACGTTGCGCGGGTCGAGATCAATGGCGCGATCAGAGACCGATATGACCTCATCGAACTTATCCTGAGAGTAGAAGCCTCCCGCGTAGAAGATCGCCATTGCACGTAGCGAGAGGTCGTAGGAGTTGAAGTCGATATCTCGAGCCACAGACGCGCGATCTATTTCGGCAATGGATATCTGGGGGGCGATGGCGCCGACCACGCTGCGTGTAATCTCATCCTGTAACGCGAAGATGTCGTCTAGCGTGCGGTCGTAGCGCTCGGCCCAAACATGGGCTCCATTTGTGCAGTCGATGAGTTGGGCAGTAATGCGTACGCGGTTTTGGGCTCGACGGAGGCTACCCTCTAGCATGTAGCGAACACCGAGTTCTCGAGCGATATCTATATGGGTGACGGGGCGACCCCTGAACGAAAATGAGGAGTTGCGGGCGATGACGAAAAGCTCGGGAAAGCGCGAGAGCTCTGTGATGATGTCTTCGGAAACGCCGTCACAGAAGTATTCCTGTTCTGGATCATTGGACATGTTCTGGAAGGGCAAGACAGCGATGGAGGGTTTGTCAGTGGGTTGAGATTGGTTTTGCGTGGAATCTGATTTGCCCTCCATCGCCAATTTGTAGGCGCGAACTGGCTCGGAGATGTTTTTGAGCGCTACTTCGCCAAGGTCTATGATGTCGTGTTCGATTTTGCCTCGAACCTGCCGGCATGCGTCGTCAGACAGTATGACACCGCCTGGGTCAGCGATGCCTTCGAGTCTTGCGGCAAGATTAACACCCTCGCCATAAATGTCGCCCTCGTCCAAGATTACGTCTCCAATGTGCAACCCTATTCGGAAGCTGATCCGGCTTTCGGTGGGGCTCTCGGCTTCGGCGGCGTGCAGCGCCTTCTGGAGCGTCGCTGCGGCCTCAACGGCAGAAACGACCGAGCTAAAAAGTGCAAACAGGCCATCACCGGTAAGCTTGATAATCTCACCTCCGGCACTTTCGATACTTGGATTGATGATGTCCCGTCGTAGGTCTTTGAGACGAGCAAGTGTTCCCGCCTCGTTAGCCGCCATAAGCCGTGAGTAGCCGACCATATCGGCGGCAAGTATGGCGGCAAGTCGGCGTGTCATGCGCATTTCCCAATAGCAACCTTTTTTCGAATCTATCAAGTTCGGCAGTAGTGTGCCAACTTTCGAGAATGTCCGCTTCGGGCTGCGAGCGGTCAATCATGCTCATCGCAGAAAATGGCAGCGCTGAGCCGAAAGCCGAAAGATTCCTACTTTTGTCGAGCTAGTACCTCGGCGGCCCGACGAACTGCGAGTACCGCTGTGGCGTAATCTCCCAAAGAAATCCCTCTGAAAGCGAATGCAGCCGGTTTCTCGCTAAAAGTGGTATCGACTGCTCCCGAGACAATTTCCGTCAAATCTCCAGTTACTTGATGATATGGCAGCATTGGTTTGTCGCTTTCAGATTCCTGTTTTCGGTCGTCAACAATAACAGTTTTGAAGGCGGTCATACCCTCTGGAAGCCACGGAACACAGGCATCTGTAATGGCGGCGAAGGCAGTCGGCTTTAGCCATCGGGCATCCAGAAAAGGTTCGGTGGAATAGTCCAAAGTTATTGATGTCACTACCAGATCGGCATCACGCAAGGCGTCCTTGGCATTGGCGGCTGTTTGGGCCTCGAGGCCCATGTCCCGAGCCCGGCGACAAAGCTTGTCGACATTCGCTTTGCCACGTCCGAACACACGAATGCTCTTCAAGGGGAAAACCTCGGAAAACGCAACCAAATGGGAGTGAGCTTGCACGCCGGCCCCAACAAAAGCCATTGTCTCAGCAGTAGGATCAGCAAGTCGACGCGCCGCAACAACTGACATCGCCGCTGTTCTGACAGCCGTTACCCAATTTGCCCCTAAAACGGCTCGGAGAACTCCGGTTTGCCCGTCCATAACCATGATTGCACCGTTAATCGAAGGGAGCCCCTTGTCCGGATTATTTGGACACACCGTTACCTGTTTGGTCACGATGAACCCATCATTTCCCACCGCCAAGGTCGACATTGCGTACCGCCCGTCTCCGGGTAATATGGCTGTCTTAGGGGACGTATGAAGCTGCTTTCCCGCCTTGGCTATCAGCGCAGATTCAATCGCGTCGGCAACTTCCGAAGGTTTGATACCTAAACCTTCCAAGTCCTCGTCAGAAAGATAAGTTATTTTGCTTTCAGAAGTCATCTTAGCGCCGCTCCGCTTTACATTCAGGCTTCCCGATTAGGCTATCAAATGGCGTGTTAGCAAAATCTTTAGGTGTCCAGATTGGGACTTCACTCGAGTACATTATTCGTTGCATTGGGATTTCTGTTTTGACGCTTTCGGTCTCAAGTTGTCTCAAGCCAGTTGAGTTTGAAAATTGTATGCTCTCCTTCGAGACCTTTAAGCGGGACAGTCATTTGCTCGGCAAACTGAAAATCCTGTGATCCGCCCACCATGATCCGTGTGGCATCCGAGACGCGGATATCACTTGGCGCAGCGAGAGCGGCTATTCGTGCGGCCTTGTTGACAACGGTCCCGAAGTGATCAGCATCAGAAGTAATCACTTCGCCGGTATGCAAGCCGATGCGAACCCGCAACTTTGGCTCGTTTGTTTCCGCCGCGTTCGCCTGCTGGATATTCTGGGCTGCCAGCAATGCTGCCCTTGCGGAAGCAAAAGACGACATCACCCCGTCTCCCAGTGATTTCACCGTACGTCCACCACTCCCGACGATCTGCGTTTCGACAAGTCGCAGATGTCTTCCGAGGGCGTCGCTCCAAAGAGTATCTCCTATAGCCTCAGCGATTTTTGTGCTGTCTGCGATATCGGTGAACATGATGGTCGCTATACCACTTTGCCCGAGTTCGTGGGGTGTAGAGAGGGCGGCATCGAGCAGTTCCTCAAAGCCTCTGGCCTCGTACCCAAACCCCTCTACGTTATTGACCGGTATGGAATTGTGAACATGCACAATCTTCCAGGATCCTTTGTCGAGTTTCAGAATAACTGTGGAGCGCAGATGCGCGGACTGTCCTGTCTCAATACCCTCAATAGTTGCTTCCCATTCGACCCAACCGAGCGAACCGCATTCAAATCCTCTCAGTTCCTCTACGTGCCACTTGAACCGTGGAACCTCCCCGATGTATTGCTCCATACCGCGACGTAGCGCATCGCCTTTCCAAGCCTCGCCCTGTGCTGAGCCAAAGTATGACAGGGCAGCGTCATCAGAAAAAAGATGTGCCACCGTCTCACCATCGCCTCGACCGTAGGCGTTGATCCATCGTGCCACTATAGCGGCCAGTTCTGGTGAGGGGCTTATAGTATCTCTCATGTCAGAACGTCGCGTCGACGGCCAGATAACTGCTTCGAAAAATATGACCTTCGCACGTCCAGTTCCTTTTGAAGCGTGTCATGGCATAACCTTTCCCGAGATCTCCATTTCTGAGGTCCTGTCAGTGTAGGCCAAGCCGGGGCGGCCATAAAGACATAGTCAGCTTTGTCCGCATCTGAGACATCGGACGAAACCGCGGCGAACGGCCGTTGTTGGTAAGCGCAAACCCTGGCCGCGGTCGCTGGCCATGAATGACCGCTCATCGAGGTTACGGGTCATCCGGAAAAAATCCCAGATGGCCGAGACGACCCCAGAGCGGCTATCTTAATTTATTCAGCGAGCAACGTCCTAAGCAGTAAGCTCTCCGCCAGACTGAAGCCATCGCGCATCGTCTTCCGGAAGCAACTCTGCAAGACGTTTGTGAAAGGCACGAAGGTCTTCGTCTGAAAGCTTGCCCTCCCACTTGCGACTGCTTGCGCTATCGAAGAAGGCTGACGGGTCTTTGAAGGTTGTGGACCGTTGTGTTTTTTCTTTGGCACTCGCGCGCGCATTAGCTTGCATGTTCTCGAATTGCATACTTTCCGCAATTGCGGCCAACATTTCATCGTCAATTTTGAGCCCGAGTACGGAAGCTAGCTTTCTGGTATGAGAGAGTAAATCGCGCCGCATATCGGCGTAGTGGAAAATGTGTATGTTGGGATGTTGGATGTTTGACTTGAAGGACTTGAAGTGATGAACGATGGCCTCAAGGGTGATCCCATCGGCCATCTCCTCTCGAACGGTCTCACCAACAAAAAGTGCGAATGAAGCTGTCGGCTTATCCGGGAACCTGTCTTGGATCAGGTCTTCCTTCAGGTTTGCCACATGTCGGCGCATCGAAAAATGTGCGTCGATTGGGTGTCTGTACACCGCGATGTAGGTGCAATCTGGATCGAAAGGAATGCCGTCAAAAGGCGTATGGGTCTTGATGCATCTTCTGTGGTTTTGAGCTTCGAACATTCGAACTATAGGGAGTTGATCTCGAAACGCAGGGTCGAGCCAAACCGACAGATCATCCATGACCTTGTCCATACCAGGCTTTTCAAACAAGAGCGACAGCACAAGGGCCTGTGTCCATGTTGTTCCGCACTTAGGCGGTGTTGCAACAATCACATCTCCTTGGCGCAGCGCGAACATGTCCCAAATCCGATTGTCGGTAAGACGTGTTCTGTACTCGAATGCCTTTCTTGAAGACGCCCGTATTGTCATTCTGATTTCCGCCAATGGACCCTTACTGAAACGATAGCAAGCATGCGGCACCGAACCTAGAATTTTGATGGCACCCGAGTATGAAGGCTTTTCAAAGTGCCAAGCCAAAACCTTGCATTCGCGGCTAGAAGCTCGTTTTGCCCTCAAGGCAGTCATACGCGGCACCTTGCTCCAGTGTCTGTGCTGCGGTGCAAAGTCGAAATTACAAAGTTCGGTTTTCGAGGTCCGCTTCTGCCTAATTTACCCAAAAGCAAAAAGCTTGCGTGTCGTTATTCGGTCACTGATGTTCATTGAATAATGATCGCGATTTATGCGCGAAACCCCTAATATCCCTTTGACACTCCTTCACATTGGATACGCGGGAGGATTTTGTTTGGAGCGGTACTTGGCTGCCATACTCGTGGCTGATGTTGTTGGCTATAGCGCGCTTGTCAGTGCTAACGAGGAAGCCGCATTGCACACATATAGGGGCCACTTTAGGGCGCTGGAGCCGCATGTCGGCCTGAATGGCGGACGCCTATTCAAAAGAACTGGTGACGGTTTTCTTGCAGAGTTTTCCTCGGTTGTAGATGCGCTGGCATGTGCGGAAACGATGCAACGTCAGATGGCTGAGCGGAACGGGGCGCGCGGGCAAAGTCCGGAAATGCAATTCCGGATGGGAATTCATGCGGGCGATGTTTTTGATGACGACGGTGATGTTCTTGGTGACGGCGTCAACATCGCGGCCCGGCTGGAAGGTCTTGCTCCTCCCGGAGGGATCATCGTTTCAGGTCGGGTTTACGAAGACCTTGTGGGTAAGGTGGATGTATCGTTCACCGAATTGGGGCCGCAATATCTGAAGAATATCACACGCCCTGTAACTGCTTACTTGGTACAAACAGCATTTGCTACTGAATCCCCGTTAACTCAATCCCGTCCTGACAGGCCTTCAGTGGCGGTGTTGGCTTTTGACAATCTGTCGCCTGACGCTGAACAGGATTACTTTGCGGAAGGTATTACCGAAGACATCATCACCAGCTTATCCAGAGTGCCCTGGATATTCGTGGTCGCCCGAAACTCTTCTTTTTCTTACAAAGGGCTTTCGGTTGATGTGCGTCGTATCGGCCGAGAGCTTGGTGTCCGCTACATATTGGAAGGGTCCGTTCGCGGCGCTGGTGACCGGTTGCGTGTCACGGGTCAGCTGATTGATGCGGAAACCGGGTCTCATGTTTGGGCGGATCGATACGATGGCAAGCTCGATGATGTTTTCGAGCTTCAGGACCAGATTACCGAGGCTGTCGTTGCTTCGATTGCGCCAGGTATCAGACAAGCTGAAATAGACCGTGCTGCTCACAAGCGCCCTGACACCCTTGGAGCCTATGATCACTTCCTACGTGCGCAGTCCTTGATCTACAGGTTCAATTTCACTGAAGCAGACGACCATTTGTCAAAAGCTCTTTCACTCTCAAGTGAGTACCCATTGGCAAGCGCTCTTCGAGGCTGGATCCGCACTTTGCTATGGAACCCGGATACGCGTCCAAACGAGGCCCGATTTGATTACGCAATTCAGCTGGCACATGAGGCTCTGGCGGCATCACATCTTGACCTAGAGGCGCAAGCATATGCCGGTTACGTACTCGCGTTTCTGTCGGAGGATACAGAGTACGGTTTGTCACTTGTGGATCAAGTCGTCGAGAGAAGCCCAAATTGCGTTTCAGCCTGGGGATCCAGTTGCGTACTGCATGGCCTGATGGGCCAAGCACAGACGGCACAGGCACATGCCAGGGAGGCGCTCCGACTTAACCCGAATGACCCACTAAACTACCGTGTCCAGATGGGTATCAGCCTGTCGCAAATCGCGGAAGGGAACTGGCGCGATCTAAGAGAAACCGCCCAAAAAATGCGTGCATTTCATAATACTGTGACTGTCTTTCGCCTGAACGAACTTGTGGCGGAAATGGCTCTCGGCAATGAGAGCCGAGCTAGAGAACTCGCACGTATTCACATGTCGCGGGAACCCGATTTTAGCGTTTCAATGTTCCGGCATATGCGCGCTCGTATCTCTATCGCAAAACCAGAAATCTATGACGCCTACTATAAAATGCTGGCAGCCGCAGGCATTCCTGATTGACGACACCAGTTGTAGACCAGCGGCAAGTCATAGCAAGCATGCAACATGTGGAAACATATTTTTGCCGCTGGAAGAATGCCCAATTTGGTCTGCGAACAGTCGTTGAAGTGAATAGCGGCGAGCGGCAATCGAACCTTCGCGGCGCTCGGCGTGAACGATTGCTCTGCGGACAAAGCTGCCATTGCCACGTTAGATCAGATTAATAGGTTTGCAGTTTCATGCTCTAATCAGAAAAGATGCCCATACGTGCGAATTGCATGCTGTCTGTTTTGCAGTTCAAGTTTGGCGTAGATTTTACTTGTGTGGTTTCGAACGGTTTTTTCACTCATTTGAAGACTTCTAGCAATTTCTTTACCACTCATTGCTTGGCAGATTAGTCTCAGCACGTCCTGCTCGCGCTTTGTCAAATCGTTAAAGTCCGTCGTTTGACCGGAAGATGTAAATTCAAGCAAGCTCTTGGAAAAAGCGCGCCAGGCAGGTTCATCGCGTTGAATAATGTGATTTTTTCCTTCTAAAGCAGACATTGTCGCTTCGGGAATTTTCTGAGCGAGACGTTGCCCTTCTTCAAACGGAATAACCTGATCGTTCCTTGAATGGATCACCAGTGTTGGAACTGAAACCTCTGGCAATAGACTTTCAACATTAACGTCAGCGCGCGCCATAAGCAGGTCGGCCCCTGTCTCAGGCAAAACGGTCTTTTGGCAAAGCTCTGTAAACCAAGAGCGTTGTTCGGGCGGCGCACCAGGAAGAAATCTTGATGTAAATACATCTTGAAACGCAGGGTTGTCATTCTCCCAACCCAGGCGAAATACATCGATAACAGTCTTGTAGTTTTTGGCGGCAACCGATCCGCGGTGGTTGCTGCCCCTTGCATAGCCTCCAACGAGTACCATCCCGGCGACTCTACCGGGATACCTCAGCGAATACGCGATAGAAGTCGCAGCGCCCTGAGAAATACCCAGAAGATAAATTGGTTCGTCTATTTCAGCGGCGTCGATAACAGCTTCGAGATCATCAACCCAGTAATCAATACCCAGATTCTCAACTCGTTTGTCAGATAATCCGCAGCCTCGCTCATCATATCGAACAAGGGTGAATTGACTTTCTAGCAATTCGATCCAGTGAGACCAAATTGGACTGTCTAGATCATAACTGAGATGCGTGAGCCAGTTAGCCGCCTTTACCATTGGTAGGCCGTTTCCGGATTTGCTCCACGCCAGCGACGTACCATCGCTTGAAGAAGTGTATCTAACGGTTCGCATGTCTTTTTTTAGTCAATTTGGGGCAAATGTCCCATCAATTTCCCGTCGGTATGAGTCTAGCCGGGACATGTGTCCGATAGGTTGAAGGCCAGATGAGTGACACCATTGTGAAACTCAGATTGGAGGTCATCACATGAATAAGCAATTTGACGCATCATTACACGCTTGGCCGTGCTGGTCCCAAATATCGCCTGCTCCCTGCGTAGGGCTACATTGTTCCGGCGCTGACGGAAGCCAGTGGCGCAATCTGTTTGCCCGGATGAGCGAAGAAACCAAAACAATAGCACCCGACCTAATAGGAACCCTGTCTAGGGGTCATAAAATCCCGGACGGGCCGTTCACATTGGAAAACGAAGCTGCTTCGATTATCACTGAGATAGAGAAGCTTGGCAGGCCCGCTCACTTGATTGGACACTCGTATGGAGGAGCGCTGGCTTTGCATATCGCCAGAGCTCGACCCGACCTTGTTCGATCACTTTGTCTCTATGAACCAACTTTGTTCAGCCTACTGAAAGCCGGAGAGTTGACTGACGGTTTATTGTATTCCGAGATTGTTAGCCTCACAAACGCAATACGAACGGGCATAGAAGAGGGATGCGAAGAGTTTAGCGCACAGGTTTTCACTGATTTTTGGGGAGGACTTGGCTCTTGGCAAGCCCTGAGTCGTGAACGCAGGTGCGCTATGATTGATTGGGTTCACAAAGCCCCAAGCGATTTCGATGCGCTTCTGAAAGAACCTGACCCAGAATACATTCTTTCTGAGGGAGTTCCCTCTACGATCATTCGCGGATCGCAGACGCATGTGCACACAAAGCGCATCGCAGAACTTCTGGCATCCCAAGGCAAGCTTGTTGAACTAAAGGTTCTGAAAGGTGCTGGCCATTTGGGTCCTTTTACCTTCAAGGAAAGTTTCGAGATGGAGGTGCTGTCGCATATTAGAACTGTTGACCGCCGCGACATGGCTTCAATGGACATCAAGCCGATCAGTAGATCATGAGCCGGGGACACTGGAAATCTAGAAAAAACGACCGACCGATCTGGACTCCGAGCGGTCGGTCGCTGTGCAGCCTCGCTAACGTCTTATGGGTGCCCGCATTGGGCTCGATGTTGTCATTTTCTCAAACGCTAGGAATGTTCTCTTTGCGGATAAAGCAGAAATCGCTCGATCACTAAAACACTACAGGCGGCTTAGCCAAAGGTCCCCAAGTTTCAGGGTCTGGTAGACCGACACTTGACCATGCTTCTTGCAAAACTCTGGAGTCTGAAGATCTTGTCCGCGGCAAATCATCCAAAATATCAAACCAAGGCATTTTGCTTTCTATTCCAGAGTGGACTGAAGGAGCAAAGTTTTCTGGTTGGTCGAGGCTCGAAGTATGCAGGACCAGATAGGCCGTTTCTCGTGGCTTCACGAGCTTATAAGTTAGGCTTGCCCCGCATCTGGCACAAAAGCCACGATTTGCTATCGGCGTAGTTGCGAAGTATCGAGGTTCCTCGGTGAGAAATCGAACAGCAGAAGCGGGAAAGGCCGCCCATGCATTAACTGCTGAACCAGAAAATTTTCTGCAACAACTACAATGGCAATACCCTGTGCTTATGGCGGGTGCGTTTATTTCATACCGGACCAACCCACAGATGCAGCCACCTGTCACTAAGGTTTTGGCCAATTCATCTTCATCAAAATCCAGAAAACCCCCTTCCTCTCCGGGTTCTGAAACGGTCATGTAGACATGTATTGGAGTATCAGTGCTCTTGAGTCTTTTGTGACCACAATCCGCCAGCGGAAGATCTATCTTGCCCGCTATTTGCGCCATTACTTCTCCTGAAACCGCGATTCCACCTGGTTCTGCTATTGCCTCAAGCCGCGCGGCAGTGTTTACGCCGTCTCCGAGAATATCGTCGCCGTGTACAACGACATCACCGAGAGAAACGCCGACGCGTAAGATGAGAGGTTCGTCACTGTTCGACTGACGTGCTTCGCGTGCGCAGGCTCTTTGAATGTTGATTGCACAATTGACCGCCTCAAAGACACTTGAGAACTCAGCCAAAAACCCATCGCCAGTAGACTTAAAAACACGACCCCGGTTTGCTTCCACCTGCATGCCGATGATTTCACGTTCTAGTCGAACCAACTTAGCTAATGTTCCGCTTTCATCACGTGATACCAATCCTGCGAAACCGACTATATCGGTGGCCAGAATGGCCGCTAATTTGCGTTCCATCTCCGTTGCTCCGAGCTAAAAATCTCCAAATGGTGCCTGCTTACTTTAGCATAAAATCGGTCGCAGCGAGCCACGGTAGCTGAGGTGTTATTTCCAGTTTTGAAAGATCCTTCAGTGCTGCGACCAGCCAATCATACTTGCTGCGGAGAACGGCAACACGAGTCCAATTTGTTCGATGCCGCACAGCGCACAAATGTCCGGTGTTGGCTATCTACTCCATGGTCAGGCGACAAGTCCCAGCTCTTTGTCGGTGGCTGTCGCTGCATATTTTTCCCTTGGGGGCATGGGTCTCGATTGCCAAGGCGGTTCGAAGGTGAAACTTGAAACGCTGCGACCGTCAGGTAGGGCGCCGTTTCCAGCCCCGAGCGCGTAGTCGTAGTAGAGTTTGACGATCTCTTCTTCAGTCACCTGCGATGTTTCTGGATGCGCCATGCATGCATCACGCCACGCTCGTACCCGGTCATAGTCTTTGCCAACGGGTAGTTTGAACCCTTCGTAGTAGTCAAGGAACCAAAACCGCTTGAACATCGGGGTAAAAACAGCCTCTGCCAAACCGAAGTCATCGAACAGGAACGGGCCAGTCGGACTATGATGAGCCAAGAAATCATCAAGGTCTCGATAGAGCGCGAGGAGTTTATTCAAGTGCTCATCTCGGCGCGCCTGATCCTGATTCATGACAAAGAGATAGCCTGCCATTGTGAACGGTCCTTCGCGGGCGATCAGCATCGACTCAATGGCGTGCTCGGCAGGATCACTGCGGCGCAATGGAGCACCTGGTAGAGCCTCATCAAGATAGCGCAGGATCACGAGGCTTTCTTTTAATATGCGGCCGTCGCTGGTTTCCAGCACGGGCAAGGCTGTCGTACCTCGGGTCTTGGCCAGCAATTCGGGATCGCGCGGCTTGGTGATGTCTACGACACGAAATTCCACGGCATCCGTCAGTCCGCGCAACGCCAGTAGGATTTCCAGTCGCTGCGAGAAGGGACAGACGGGGATATGATAGACGATGTGTTTCCCAGTCATGGTATCAATCCAAAGATGGGCCAGTGAAGGCCACTTTTCCGGTCTGCTCATAGCGTTCTCCTGTCGGCAACGTCACGTGAACAGCGAAACGATCCAGATACTCTTCGATGCGCTCCGGGGCGACATGGTGTAACTCCAGCAAAGAGTCATATGGGTGCGCAAACGAAACCAGCGCTGGGTCAACCTGAACAATTTCCGCAAGCGGCTTTCCAGTCTCGGTTTTGAGATAGGCACCGCGGGTCAGGCGCGGCGAGTCGATGTACCCCGTAATAGGTGCATTAATCGTTGTACTGGCCAACTCTAGCTTTCGAAGATCCAGCCCAATCCGCGCCTCGTCAACGGCGACCTTTGCAAGCGCGAGCCGCGTCGACGCATCCTCTAGCTGCACTTGCGTCGCGGTTCCCCTGTCTTCGAGCTTGCTGACACGCTCGACATTTGCCTCGGCTTGGGCCAACTCAATCTGCCGCCTGTCCAAGAGAGCCTGGGCGGCATTTACCTGATGTTCATACACCACACTGCTCAACGAGAAGAGCAATTGGCCAGCCTCGACGCGGTCTCCCTTTGTGAAATGGATATCGGTCAGAAAGCCATTTACAGAATTGGCGACCTGAGATCGCATGCTGGCTTCAATACGCCCCTCAAATCGCAGGTCGGCCAACTTGTCACCAAGTTTGTCCACGCTTTGAGCGAGAGCCAACGCGGGGAAAATCACAAACAAGGCGAGCAAAATACGGGCGTTCAAAATTCTAAGTCTCCTGACAAAGGTGGGTATCCGGTGACCAGTCTATGACCTAACATAAATCGGAAGCTAGCCAAAAGCTTTGGGGCAAAACTCGTTATTCCGTTGAGGGGGAAGCGCAATGAACACAAAGGTTACTAAAGCATACCAACTTGTGGCTTGCGCTGTATTGGGCGCGTCGGCAATTGGATGCCCGTCCCATGCCCGGCCAATATGTGCGAACCAGACCCTGCCTGAGCTCCCCGATGTTTCAATTGCTTCGGTCGCAGAAGTGTCCGCTCCTGCGCCACATTGCAAAGTTTCCGGTGTGATTGGTGGCAAGATCAATTTCGAACTCCTGCTACCGGAAAATTGGAACGGCAAATTTGTCATGGGCGGTGGAGGCGGATTCGTCGGTTCCGTGATGAATACCTCCCTTATCGATGGCTCACTTCAATTGGGTTACGCCACTGTCGGCACTGACACAGGACATCAGGGGCATCCAGCCGACGCCAGTTGGGCCCTCAACGACCTCGAGGCGCTGGTCAATTTCGGACATCTGGCAGTTCATCGAACAGCAGTCACAGCCAAGGCCCTGACCAAGGCTTTTTATGAAAAACCAATTGCTCGCAGCTACTTTACCGGGTGCTCCCGGGGCGGTGGACAGGCAATAATGTCCGCTATGCGTTACCCAGAAGATTTTGACGCGGTTGCGGCTGGCGCCTATGCGGTTGACTGGACGGGAATTGCCGTGCAGGCAACTCAGATCAACCAGGCGATGTACCCAGACCCAAACAATATCGAAGAGGCTGTCATTGGGCCAGAAGCTCAGGCGTTGGTCGAGAGTTCATATCTGGCGGTCTGCGATGGGCTGGATGGGCTCGAGGATGGCATCCTCAATGACCCCCGGAAGTGCGGGTTTGACGTGGCCAGCCTGCAATGCGAAGGCGACATTTCCGAAGACTGTCTGAGCGCCAGAGAAGTTGCTGCGTTCAAGGCGGTCTATGACGGCCCCAAGAACTCCGATGGCGACAGAATGTATTACGGTTTCCCATTTGGCGGCGAAACAGCCGAGGGAGGTTGGAGCCGCTGGTTGACAGGTGGCATGAAGTATCAGGACGATGATGGGAGCTTCCAGCAGGGCGTCGGATCAGGTGGATTTGAAGAACCTGTATCGCCGAGCGCTTTTTTCAGCTTTGGCAACGGCATTATGCAGAATTTCGTCTATCACGATCCCAATTGGACCTATGTGAACTTCGATTTCGGCACCTATGCACAGGATTCTGCCGCGGCTGCGGAGACTCTGAATGCGACAAACCCGGATTTGTCCGCCTACCGCGCTCGTGGTGGCAAGATGCTGCTGTATTCCGGTTGGTCCGACAACGCGCAATCGGGCCTTGCAATGGTCGGTTATTACGAAGACGTTCTGGCTCATGATCCAAGTGCAGCCGACGAAATTCGCCTGTTCATGATGCCCGGCGTAGAGCACTGCTTTGGCGGTCCCGGGCCCTCCTGGGTCAATTTTCTGGTTGAGATCGACAAGTGGGCGGAAACCGGAGAAGCGCCTGATCACATTACGGCCCTTTGGCTGGATGACAGCGCTCAGCCAGCCGGTGGCCGACCCGTTTGCGCCTATCCAAGTGTTGCCCAATATGACGGTCGTGGCGACCCCCGGGACCCTGCGAGTTTCAACTGTGACGCAGGCAACTGAGTTGATACAGGTAAACACCGAAAGTCGGCTTAGTCCCGTATCTCGGCAGTTGCACAGTCTTGTTTTGAATGTCCGGTTTGGGCTGCCACCGGTCATTAATGTGAAAAGTAACGAAAGGCGACAACAAGCCCAATGCGGGCTTTGCCAACCTTTCAAATCAGCATCATCCCCGACCATTTCAGTTCGAGTTTCAATCCCTAGCGGGCAAGGCAACCTCGCCTTCCCAGTCAGAAATACGGTGCGGTAGCGCCAGGAGTTTTGACGCCACACGTGTTTTGGTCGTTCCACTTCCAGTCATCCCCGAATATTTGCCGGTGGAGGAAACAATCCGCCAGTTGTTGACGCCGAAGGCAACAACCTCCCATCTCATGGTGAACGTGTCCTCTTCTTCACCATAAACACAGACGCCACCGCCGCTGACACCGCTGGGTCCGCCGAAACCCGAGCCCACGCACCGGACAAAACCAGGATCGATTGGTCCCTCGTCAACGGTATAAGTCCCATAGTTGTCCTCTTTCCAGAACACGTCCTCGCCCGCGGAAATTTGCTCTTGGTTGACGACATAGAAGTTCGTTGCCGACACTTTCTCTGCAGCAGTCAGACAATGAGGCGCAAAGAGAACTGCGGGGATAAGCATTGAACGCAACATGTTGTTTCCTTCGACAGTGGGGCAAAACCAGCATGATAGAGACTACGAAATTTATTGCTAGGAAAGGAACGCATAGCCGGACCTGAAAAGTCAGCTTCGTCCCGCATCTCAGAGATTGCAAAGCTTAGTGATGAAGGTCCGCTTTGGGCTTATTTTGTTGAAAAACTCGGGCTTGATCGGTTGGTAAGTTGCTGATTCAATTCTTCCTAAAGGGAGGGATCAGCCATGATGGGACCGAG
>NZ_JBQFZP010000026.1:0-31305 GCF_056542305.1 Ruegeria sp. AD9 | reverse complement strand
CATCAGAACGCGGCGTAGATTGAAACTACGGCGAGCCTGATCCTCCTAAGCCAATCAAACGCTCGTGTTCCAAATCATTCGATGACGGACACACAGTGAACAGAACGCGGATTTACTTAATATGCCGCACATACGACGGCGCTCAATTACACAACCCGGCTTTTCAACAAGTTAGAGTAGAGAACTAGTAGAACAGTCCTCACAATTCCGGTTGCTCAAAAACATAAAGCCGCGATTTCTTGGCATCGTCTGTCAGGATATAGAGAAGCCCTCTGGTCTCATCGAGGGCGATCCCTTCGGGATGTTTAACTTCTTTTTGTTTTCCATCTTCTGTGAACGTCAAACTGATAGACTTTACGGACTTGGACTCTGGATTGTAGACGAAGATCTGACGGCTTTTGTCACTCACAATCCAAAGAGAACGCGAGGACCGGGACCATGCCAGGCCACTCAAATCCAGTTCATCATCATCTATACGCTCGGAGATAAAACCTGCATCGCGGGCTAAAGGAATGATCTCAATAATTTCGTCTAGCTCTGGCGATAACACCATTAACAACCTTGGTTGTCCCTCAATGCCAACGAAGACCCGCCCGGATTCCGGGTCAACGGCGATGCCTTCGGGTCCCTTGTTCAATGGGTTGCCGACGAGTAATGCAGCGGCGGTCGGGTAACCTTTAAGAGATGCGAGAGGTATTGTCGTCAGTTGAATGGGGTCAGTTGGGTGAACGACTAGGATTGATCGGTCAGTTTCTTGAAGCACCAAAACAGACCCATCCTTTCGAGGTGCAACACCCTCCAAATCTGATCCTGCCAATGCTGGCAACTTGAAAGAGTTTCCTAATACCCCGTCGACTCCGAGTAGGTGCAGTTTAGGTTCGGCATCACTTACAGACCACAAGAAGCCTTCGGCGTTGGAAAGAGACAATCCGGAAGGCTCCGAGAAGCCTTCCGATTTATCCGCCACCTTGAAGGAGTCGATGAGTGTCAAACCGTGACTCTCGGCATGGGCGAGCTCGATCCATGCCAGAAGTGCAACAGTAGCGCTTGCAAAAGAAGCCTGTGTTCCAAGCTTGGGCAAGCACCGCAAAAACCCAAGTTTCAACCGAAGCAGCTTTTGTTCTGACATTGGATTTTCTCACGCTTGGACCACATCCCAGTGTCAGCGTTCGTATCACAGTCCGGATGCTTTGTCCGAAGAATGCATGGTAATCTCTTTACCTGATCCCGCCTATTGCGATTGAATTAGACAAGATTTGCCTTTGGCGGAACACAATCTGCTAGAGTAGGTAGGAAGGAAGTTAAGTTGAACAAGACTTTCCCACTTATGGCCGGGTTATTGGTGATGCTGTTGCCAAGTGCTGCGTTGTCACAAATCGACCCCGCGACGATGCTGGCCGGCAATTCAGAGTCGGAAATACTTATCGAACGACGTTGGACACAGTTTCGGGGCAAACAGGAACTGTATTTTTTCACTCTCGACGTCATCGTAACTGTCATATTGACTGGACTAATCGTTTATCACCCTGTGAGGCGGAGAGCCCGCAGAAGTGTCAGCGATATCGTCATGCCGCGACTGTTCTTCCTATACGCGCTTGTTGGCATGGCGGTTGGGTTTCTGGTCGTACAGCACGGATCGATGATTGGGTTCGTGATTTTTGGAATTGGAGCTCTGTTAAGGTTCCGATCAAATATGGATGACCCGGTCGACACGGTGGAAATGATTATAGTCACCGTGCTTGGGCTGGCGGTAGGGCTGGGCTTGCCCTTGATGGCCACACTGGTTGCGGTTGTATGTTGGTGTTTCATTTGGTTGGGTGGCCGAAACAAAGGTGTGGAAATCTTACTAAAGGGTTCTGACGAAGAGCACTCATTGAAAGTCAGCGGAGACATTGAAACTATGGCCGCAGACGCTGGCTGGAAGCTGGTCAGAAAACACCACGTTCCCGGAAAATCTCGCGTCTCATTGCTTTTCATCACATCGGGTGGGCTTTCAGAAGCCCGGATCGAAGAGATGATAAACGATCTTGTCCCAGAGAAAGTTGAGCTGAAACTCAACCTCTAGTCACTTCACAAGGTCCAAACGTTTCAACACAGCATTTGGGGATCTGATCTCTTTCGGGAGCGACTTGAAGTTTACCGACCTTTCGAATTCAGGCCCCCGGTACACTGCTATCCCAAACTCTCCATTCGGCTGGAACGTAACATGAGTGAAGCTGTGAGATGATCTGGCTTTTGAGCCGATGAGCCGTCGCGGGCCACCTCCCAAACAAGCTTGGGAAACATAAGCCACACCGTCTTTCCAGCCTGGGTAGAAGGCATGATGGTGGCCTGACAGATGCAGAACGACACCGCTTTCTAGGTAAATTTTTTCAAGTGTTGGGTCACCGATGATTTCGCGTTCGCGCTGGATCGCGAACGGCCAAAGTGGGAGGTGACTGAAAGTAACAATCGGGTCTCCGTCTGCACCCAATTCCCCAAGTCGGTCCTGTTGATCACCGGATAGCGGCCCTAAGGTCGTTGCATCCAGAGATGCAAACGTTACGCCCTGCATCTCAAACGCGTAGAAGAACGGGTAGTCATCCGAAACCAGGAAATCGACGTCTGGTTTTCTTGGTATCCATTCCTCTGCGTATATTTTTCTTTCACGCTCGAACCCACTGTAGGCGGAGGCATCATGGTTTCCAGGCGTGACAGCAAATGGAATTCCGGCAGCCGCTAAAGGATCTGATACGGCCTCGTGAAACGCCTTCCACATCTCTCTGACCTGTTTGTCTGACAAGTTGGGAATGCGCTGTCCCGCGACCATATCGCCCGTCGAAATCACCAAATCGGGATCAATCTCGACTACCCGCTCAATCGCTTTGTCGACGCGGGCATCGTATTTCACCGAACCATAGCTGCCGTTCAGATCCGATATGACGATAACATCCAATGCCGCCGCTTTGCAGGCGATCAGAGCGGTCCAAATGAACGCCGCAAAAAGCGTAGAAAGCCTACGTGTCATTACAATCCACTGTCTCTACCTCGGTGTCGTTTCTCAAAAAGAATGCGACAGGATCCAAGTCGAACATCAAATCACCATTAGAACAATTGTTCTGGAGGATGGACGTTGCCAGCGCGGTATTTTTGACGGCTTGTGCAATCTGACTGTCTGAAAGCCCAAGGCTTAGCGACAGCCAGTCATAAACCGGGCCTTGGGTTTGAAGGTCGCTATTCAATGCAACCAAGCGCCGGTACGTGCTTGGAGAGAAGTGCCGCATTTTCTCTAGCATTTGAGTAGATTTCGCGAAGTTAGCATACTCGACCCGCCCACCAGCATCGTTGTCGTTTAGATTGCTGCGACGGATTAATAATGCCTCGGCGGGAATATCTCCATCATTCGGCTGATGGTGCTTGGCTTTCTTATGCTTCAGCTTTCCGTCTTCGACCCAATACCAATAGGGTGTGAAGTCTATGTTTCCTACGCGGTCCTGCTGGCTAAAGATGAAATCGAGGAGAACAATCTCGGTAAGTTCTTGCATCCAAAATGCCATCTGTTGGTCGCTGACATCGGGACCGAGATCCTTGTTGATCATCCGGTCTTTTCGGCCTTCTCCGACGCCCTCTGCAATGGCCTCAGACAATGGTTTTGAAGAACGCAAAGCCAAGAAAGCGGGGGTTTCCTGAAAATCACGGTTTTGGCCTTTCCCCCAACCAGATTTACGGGTGCCGTTGATTTCCGAGCCGTATCGATGCCCAGGGCTATCAAGCAGTACACCATATATTTGCGTTCGATCCGATGTGAATAGATCATCGGTCGGTTGGTATGAGTTCGGGTCGGCATCCGCAGCTGCGAAGACACGCCAGCCTTCGTGGTTCATGCGCCCGCCATGAGAGCCACCGGAAATCGCAAGACCAGGCTCTGCGACCTCGGAAAAATGCGCCTGGGCGTCCATGCTGCGCCAAACCGCGACTGGAACTTTGACAGTCGTGTCGAAATACCTGGAGAAATGATAGTAAAGCAGCGAAGAAGTGGAAAACGTTCCACTGGTGCCCTTTTGGTTCATGGTGGACTTGAATTTAGCCACCCTGTCTTTGGCCAGATCTTTTGCCAACTTGCCCTCTTTGCAAGCGTTTCTCTCGAATTCAGAACGGTTCCCCATGTAGGGTCCTTCCGAAATATCGTAGACGGCCATTCCTGGGCTAGTGCTCCAGGTTTTTGGGCAAATAGCAATTTCAGAGGCATAGAAATCGATCTCGCAATAGGCTGTTTCTTCCTCAAGATCGCTGTTCTTGTACTCGCCCGTTGGAACTTTTTCGATCCGAATACAACGTTCAGAAACGCCGTTGGGACTATCAAATGTTGTGGCTTCACCGAGAACTTCGTCGTTCGCCCACAAGACAGTGGGTGCGATGAAAGCAAGTGGCCCCAGAAGATTGAACTTCATTTGGATAGTCCTCCCGGTATCATTTAGGGCAAATCGCTGCCTGTTGTTCGGTGGAGATTTTTAACTTTGGGTCGACACTGAAGTTGGAGAATTTTGTGTCAATCCACTTGTCGCATCCGCCTGAACAAGGCGCCCCGTTTCGGGCGTCATTCCAATATTCCTTGGCCCTTTCTTCCGTCCAACCGCAAAACTGAACGAGCGCCATTGCCGACAATGCGCCCGAGGAATGAACGCCCCACATGCAGTGCACCAGAACAGGGCCCTTTCCATGGTTTTCAATCACCTCGTGTATGGACGCCATGACAGCATCGGGTCGGGAGGATCTGGCGCTTTGATAGTCGAAAGATCCGTTTCCGCAACTGGTGCGACCGTATTGAGTGTTTTTGCCGAAGTCCGCATAAAACCCGGTTGAAAACCCCTCATCGCACAGGGTTTCGCGCTGAACGTTACTCAGACCCGTTCGATCCTTGTCACCGCCTTTGAAGCCAGAGCGATACAAAACTCCGCTCAAGACCGGGCGAAAGAAAGCGACGCCATCAACACCTCCGTCGCCACCCTTTGAAAGCATTTGACTGTTGCTTGGGCCACCGTTTCGACTGGTTACGTCAGAATTTGCAGTAGTTGCAAGAACACCAATGAATATCAGTGACGTCAAAAACCGCATGCCAGCTCCTTTCTATTTTTGAGCCTGTTATGATCAAACTCTTCCCACTTTGTAATCTATTGGAGCGGCTCATTCTCGAGATCCATTTCAAGTGGGTGATAAGCCTTCCGCCATGCAGCGTTAAATTGGCCACACCAGGTTGATGATAAAGACGACCACGAAGTAGGCCAGAAAAACTTTCCAGTTCCATCGGTGTTTGCTTTCTTCGTTGATCACGCCGGACGACTTCAATGCCAGGTTTGTAACAATCAGAGCGACAACGATGACCGCCGCATGTGCCAGATCAAAATGCGTACTAGTGCTCCCTATTGCGGATGTTAGATCGATGAAAATGTGTCAGCAGTCACCTGATGGCAGCATAGCTACATCTGAGTACCTTCCCTCAGATGTTGTGATCCGAGCACATGCACCAGTATTCGTGTTAAACCAGTACGAGGTCAGCCCTTCGCTTCGGATGAGTTCAAATCCGAGACTCTGGATGCCCATTTCAGCCTGTCCCGCTCTTGCCCCTTCAAATGACGAAAGATCGCTAGAGCTGCCCACAGTTGGTGCACTTGCATCCACCGATCCGCCACTCTCATCGCATGCCGCGAGCGCAGCAATACACGCCGTGCCTATCACCAATAGGACCTTGGATTTCATCTTTTCGCTCCTTGCAGTATTGGACTTGAGATCCAGGATTTCTGGTCGATAACCTATTCAATTCCGAAAATTACGTTGTAGTCGACGGAAGAGTTGCTGCGATTGATAACCTCCACAACATGATCACCGGATTGCCAAAGCTGTCCTCGATACTCATTGTCCGCCGACATCAATCCCAACAGTTCAGAACCATCGGGGTTACGAATGACGTAGTCCAAGGAGCCATTTCGCGGAGCAACGCGGACGTAAAGGAACTGTTCGTTCTTTGCACCGAGAAGGTATTGCTGCGACGCTCCGGGCGCGAGTTGGCCAACAAGTTCGGCGCCAGTGGAGCCGGCATCGAATTTGACACGTTGGTTACCGGTAGAGCCGGGGGCACCTGCCATGGCGCCACCGCCATCATCCATCGCCTCGACAACCGACATCTCGCCAATGCTTCCATCCTTGTACGCGATACAGCGCCAAAGCGTTCCGCCTGCGTCGCGTAGCATGACGAGCGTACCTGCTTCCGAGAACTCTGAGCTTTCTATCGTACCGGATTGACCGTCTGGTCCACCAACCTGCCGCAAATGGTCGATGCAAGCGTCGTCGGCGTCTGACATGGCCAGCGCGGCTGTTCCGCTGATCGCAAGTACAGGAGTGACAAGGTTCATTAGACTACGTTTCACAAGCAGGTCCTCTTTTGGTCTATCCTTGATGTTCTGTTCCTCGTGGGCAGGAACCTTATTTCGCATCCCTCAACTTTGATAGAAACTCATCGCATGCCTGTGCGCTGCCGACGACCTCGTCTATCGTTTCAAGTCCTTGCAGTGTTGCCATCTCGGAATTTACGCGATTGAGGATCTGATCCGCTTGCTCGGCGGTGATCAGATTTTCAGCTTGTGCTCCTTTCAATGTGGTGCAGTCACCGGCGGACAAGCCTGTCGCAACGCCAACACCCACCGCGGCGCCGCCACCCAGGGTCATCGCCCCAACCACGCCGAGGACGAGCCCGATCACAATACCCAAGATCACTTTTCCCATGTTTTCCTCCCTTTTGGTGAGGATAAGCGCGGCTATTACTGCCGGCGCAAACCGTGTGCCCATCTGCAAATCAAGACCAGCGCCAACAGGTTGAGCACCGGTGCGAGCGCCGCGAACCACGGTTTGGCCGCCTCTGAGATCGAGTCCGCTACAAGTATCCAAGGTAGCCCCAACGGCAGAAGGAACACCCCGGACAAAGGGTCTCTTTCCTGTCCCAACCAGCCAAATGTGCCCGTCAAGAATGCAATCAACGCCAACAGGTAAAGGATCGCGAATACAATGATGGTGGTTCTACAAACCAAGTCGAACCTCAGCAGATCAAGCCAGTGCTGCGCAGCCGTTTTCGGCTACGCAGCAGACTGGTCACAATGCGCCTTCGTCGCCCAGGAACTCGATACCAGCTGTTGCTCCATCACTGTAGGCAATACAATTCCAAGGAGCACGATCCTCACCAACGCCGACAGTGACTTGTGTTCCCGCCTCGCTAAACGCGGATGAGAGCACCACGACTTGCGAATTGTTCGTTGTGCTAGCTACATCTCGCAAACATGCTTGCTGAGCCGGCGTGAGCTCGGCGGGCGCGCTTGATGTACTCGTATCGTCGCAGGCCGCAAGCAGTGCGAAACAAGTTGCGCCCGCAATCTTCACCATCTTGTTGGTCATTTTCTTCTCCCTCTGGGTTCGTTGAAATTAATCAAATTGGATGTGCTTGTTTGAATCTCTCGTATCTGGACAGCCAATGGAAAATACCTCGACCCTGTGACTATCTTGCCCAAAACCTGCCGCGGAGGGCTTTTTCGACGGAACGATTTTTCGTTGACTGCCGAGACCGCCAACAACGCGTGATGCCCGAATGGCGCCACTGGAAAAAGCTAAAGCGAACTCTGGAGGGAGGGCTAGTTCGTTAAGTCCAAGCATCGCGTCCTCCCAACGCTCGATCAATGTAGAAGGCCTTCCGACCGCCAGCACTCACTCCAGCAGTCGGAAGGGCTCGGCACAGCGAGCAGCAGCGACCACAACGGAGGTAAAATAAAGTTGTGTCGAATTCGAATGTTTGAATCTTATTCTTCATAAATCAATATTTTTTTGTAAACTTCTTTACGCTCTCGTACGATAGGCTTCTGCTTTTAAACAAAAAGGTAGGTGGGAGCACTCATAAGGGAGAATGTGTTCTTTTGGGTCGGCGACGCGTTCTGAGTTCGCACAGAAACTAAGAAAGGATTGAAAATGGGGTTTGTTGAAGCCGTTAAAACGTGTTTCTCGAAATACTTCCAGTTCTCCGGTCGGGCTATACGCTCAGAATACTGGTGGTTCTTCTTGTTTGTGGTTCTCGTGAGTGCTGCTTTAGCTGTGCTGGATACGATCATATTCGGGACCAACCCCGAAACGGGGCAAGGATCTCGGGTTCTGTCCTTTGTTTTCCAACTTGCAGTTATCATACCTATGCTGGCCGCCGGTTGGCGGAGGCTGCATGATACAGGACGACCTGGCTGGTATTTGCTGCTGCCGATGGCGCTCAGCATTACAACGCTTTTTGTTATGTTGGGTGGGGTGGCGTTCTTCTCGGTGTTGGAGCAAGGGACCGAAAACCCCGATGCATTACGAGGACCCGCCGCAGTCCTGGGCGTAACCGGTATTGTTGTTGTCTCAATTCTTCAATTGGTTCTGTCCATCTTGATGATCTGGTGGCTGACACGACCTTCGGAAGAAGGCGCAAACGAATACGGCGCACCTGATTCCTGATCTGGTGGCCGGGGCGGCGGGCCGGATTCTCTGCTGAATGAAAGTGCGAAACGCAACAAAATGGAGAGAGAAAATGAGTTTCAAGACGATTTCCATTGGAGCGCTAATGATAGTAATAGCAACCACGGCATCGGCGGAGTGGTCGTTCAGTTCCGGGCCCAACCCCAATGCCTTTATTCAGACCGGAAACATGACGCTGGAGCTTCAGTGTAATCGTATCCGCTTTGCTCCGGCTGGATATGAGGATAGCCAGGACATCGTGGAAAAGCAGGGGCTCTCCATTCGTTTTTTGAAGAACGGCACCACCGAGGTTGGTGCATTTCAGGTTGGCGCAGAAAACGCTGCCATGCAGATCGTCGACAACTATCCCGTCGAGGTCAGTTTCAATAGTCAAGAGGACTATGGTTTTGTACTGGACCAGCTTGCGGCCAATGCAACAGTTAATCTGTCGATGATTGATCAAGATGTAAGCTACGGGATCTTTGACTTGAAAGGTTCCGGCGCGGCAATTCGGTCCCTTCGTTCTGCCTGCGATTCAGGTGCTAGCCAGTGGGCCTCCTACGAAGCACCCGAAGGCATTGTCTATTGTGGTGGCGGAGCGATAAAACGCCAGATCGAATATGTAATTCTGGACAACCCGGAGGGGGAGTGGGACGCGCGAGTAACGGTCAACGGCGAGTCGATCAGAGCCATGACGGCCTACAGTTACTTTGGAAACTCTGTGCCGCCCGCCGGATTTGTCGTCGCCCTGCTTGGGGAGGACAGGTCCGAGTTTCTGATTTTTAGCGAAGGCTCGGCAAACTGGCTGGAATATGGGGACTATAGGTATGATCAGTGCAATTGATACCTCCTTCCAACCAGCTTCCCAAATAGCGCGTCAGATGAAATGTTTGCTCGCCGGAGTTATGCTTGCTTCGGGCCTTGTTTGGACCTCACCAGCTGTCGCGGCTGATGTATCGCAACTTCCGTCCGGTTTGCAGGCGAAGGTTGATCTGGCGGCACGAGCCTGCGCGGAGTTCAACGATGGTCAGTTTGACATAGCCTGGGGCGCGGTTGAAAGGGTCGATCTCGACGGAGATCTACAACGCGACTGGGTTCTGAATGAGGCTGGTTTTGCGTGTTCGAGCGCCGCATCTCTTTACTGCGGAACTGGCGGATGCATGTCGCACTTTTGGGTTAGCGAAGAGGTGCACTCCTTGCTCAACCAAGGCTGGACAGTCGTTGATTTTGGGCGCCAACGCGTTGTCGTCGCAGATATTCATGGATCCAATTGCGGCGGAATAAACCCAACCCCTTGCGTCACAGCCAATGTTTGGGATGCGGAAAGCAAGACATGGCGCTCGTCAGCTGGCGATTGGGAGTAAACTGCATTTGGGCACCGTATAAAAGCCTGAGAGCCTGTTTGTTCGATGGGTTCTCTGTGGCACGCAAACTTATGGGCAAATCGTGCAAAGTTATGCGCAAATACCGCGCAGAGTTATGGGCAAGCTTCCAAGATTTTCTTCAATGAAATCAATGTTGGGAATGCAGCGTTATGAGCGCACCTACACGGTTTGTAGGTTTGCGCATAACACTTCGCATACCCCATAAGTTTGCGTAGTTTGCCCATAGTTTTGCGCTGCGCGATTGTCTGCCTTAGTGATGAATTCAATCAGTTTTTGGCTTAGTCGTTGCGGTAATGGCCCTTTGCGTTGCGCGATCTCGCAAAGGGCCTCCCTAAGGAACCTTGGTTTCCATGCGGCCTTTTTGCTTGGATTCTCGCTAAGGTCTGCGATGCGCAGAAAGCAGACTTTGCAAAGTTTGTCGACGTGTATCTTCCTGACACCAATCTCGCTACCAAGTGCTGCTGCGGCTTCCTCCAATAGCTCATTGAAACAGGCTGTAGGGACAATCTTGGTACGAACGGGCAAGCTAAGATTTTGAACGAGTTCTCAGGGGCATGACGGCAACGGCGACTTCGATGCCGTCTGTGATTTCAAAAGCGCCAATGGTCGCCTTGCTTTCTAAAACTGTGATTTCGTGATATCCTGATATCGCCTTGGGGGGCTGTTATGGGCGATTTCTTTTGGATTGGAACAGCAATCGGCGCTGCGATTGGGCTTCTCAATATGTTGTTCATTTTGCGTTCTCGCCTCGGTCAGACCGGGTTAAATCAAGCAAAGACAATTTGGCAAGGCCTGTGGGTATGGGCGCTATGGACTGTGTTCGGTGCCTATGTTCTGGCGCTCTGGCTTGTGGGTGTCGTTCTCTTGGGCTTAACGCGAATTTTGCGACGGGGAACTGAGGCATGAAAGTAGGGGAGGTAAAAACCGCCGCTATCATTGGTGCGGGGGTTTCCGGGCTTGCTACTGCAAAATGCCTGACGAGGGTTGGGATCCACTGCACTGTTTTTGATCGCAATCCGTACCTTGGTGGTGTCTGGGCGGATGGATACCACGATTTTGGCGTTCAGGTGCAAAAGGACCTGTACGAGTTCCCGGATTTTCCGCTTTCCGAAGAAGCGTCTCATTTCACTCCGGGGCCGGTCTTTCGAGAGTATCTGGAGGATTATTGCGATCATTTCGGAATACGAGAGTGCTTACGGTTAGGCACCCGCGTCACCTTGATTGAGCGCAAAACTGACGGGTGGTTACTTGAGGTTAGTGGCTCCGAAGGATCTGAAGATGTTGAAGTCGATCTCGTTGTCGTTGCAACCGGGCTCTATTCAGAGACACCAAATGTCCCGAACATTCCCAAACGTGAAGATTTTGGAGGAGAAGTCCTTCACGCCAGCGAATTTAAAGACATATCGCAACTCAAAGGTCGTCGTGTCGCTGTAATCGGTTACGGAAAAAGTGCCACAGATATAGCGGGTTCGGCTGTGGGTGTCGCGGAAAAGGTTCACCTCGTATTCCGAACCGCACACTGGCCTGTTCCGCGCAAATTGCTGGGTGTTCTTCCTTTCAAATGGGGAATGCTGACACGCCTTGTTGCAGCCCTGATCCCTCCGTATGTGAGACCCAGCCCAATCGTGCGCGCTATCCACTCAATAGGATATCCGTTGCCCTGGCTGTTCTGGCGTATCGTAGAACTGCTGCTCAGTACCCAGCAACGATTGCGAACGCAAATCGCACGTGGTGAGACCCTGATGCCTGAGACGCCTGTCGAATTCGACGCGTTTACGGAAGTAACTATGGTTCCACGTCCTGAGCTCATCGACTTTATCCGATCTGGTAAGATTTCTGCACATCGAACAGGTGTGAGTGCATTCTCTTCCAGCGGAATCGACCTTGCGGATGGGGATTCTCTTGAGGTCGATTGTGTCGTCTTCGGCACGGGCTGGAAGACCGGCTACCCATATCTACCGAAGTCGATACTCAACTCTTTGGATGATGGGCCGGATGGGTTCTATTTATACCGGCATGTCCTACACCCCTCGGTGCCAAACCTTGCATTCGTGGGTCGGGCGTCCTCCTTCATGAGTGTGACGACCTTCGCGCTTCAGGCCAAATGGCTTGCGGAAGTCGTTGCAGGTCGTGTGCTCCTACCGGATGCTGAGGCCATGCAAAGCGATATCGATGCGCTAAAGTCCTGGAAACAATCATGGATGCCAGAAGGGCCGGGACGTTCCGCCACACTTCTGCTTCACATGTTCCACTATCACGATGAACTCCTACTCGACATGAGTGTAGACCCACTTCGCAAACGCGGTATCCTGGCGCCGATTTCTGAACTGATTGTGCCTTATCGTGCGGCCGACTTTCGAGACGTAGCCTAAGCGATTTGTACGAGAAGCCCCTAATATCCTTGTGACACTTCTTTAAAATGGATGCGCGGGAGGGTTTTTGTTTGGAACGACACCTAGCGGCAATACTCGCAGCTGACATTGTTGACTATAGCGCGCTGTCAGTACTGACGAGCAAGCCGCTTTGCACGCTAACAAGGGTCACTTTAGAGCGCTGGAGCCGTATATCGGATTGAATGGCGGGCGCCTGTTCAAAAAGACCGGTGACGGTTTTTTGCATAGTTTTCTTCGGTTTTGGATGCGGTGGCGTGTGCGGAAACGATGCAGCGTCAGATGGTTGAGCGGAACGCGGCACGCGGGCAAATCCCGGAGGTTCAATTTCGTATGGGAATTCACGCGGGTGATGTTTTTGATGACAACGGTGATGTTCTTGGTGACGGCGTCAACATCGCGGCCCGGCTGGAAGGTCTGGCTCCTCCCGTAGGCATTATCGTTTCAATGGGGGTATACGAAGACGTCATAGGTAAGGTGGATATTGCGTTCGCAGAAATAGGATCGCAATACTTGAAGAATATCGCGCGCACTGTGACAGCCTACTCTGTTCAGACTTCATTCGTCACCACGCGCCCAGCAGCTCAATCTCGCCCTGACAAACCTCCCGTGGCCGTATTGCGTTTGAAAATCTGCCGTCTGACGCAGAGCAGGACTATTTCGCAGAAGGTATTACCGAAGACATTATTACCAGCTTGTCCAGAGTGCCCTGGACATTCGTAGTCGCCCAAAACTCTTCTTTTTCTTACAAAGGGCTTTCTGTTGATGTGCGTCGTATAGGCCGTGAACTTGGTGTCCGCTACGTGCTGGAGGGTTCTGATTGTGGAGTTGGTAACCGGTTGGGTGTGACTGGAAAGCTGATTGGCGCGCAAACCGGATCGCATGTCTGGGCGGATCGATACGATGGCAAGCGCGACGATGTTTTTGACCTCCAGGGTCAAATTTCTGAGAACGTTGTAGCTTCAATTGCACCAAGCATAAGACAGGTTAAGATCGATCTCGTTCTGCCCACAAGCGCCCGTATATGCTAGGAGCATATGATCACTTCCTGCGAGCACAGGCAGCGACCTACAGGTTCAGCTCCACTGAGGCGGACGACCATGAGAACGGCGGTGAGAAAGCCTGCCACAGTAGCGGCGGGATGACCCTGCTGCGGGCGGCGAATAAGTCGTCCAGCTTTGCCCTTTCTTTTGACGGAGGGAGGGAGGATCTTCACCGTGGATTTGTATCGTAAAGTTCGTTTGCCGTGTGCCGAGGGCATGAGTCAGCGATAAGCGGCTTCGGATGGCAAATATGCCAAGGGCCACCTTTGGCTGGAAGCACCCGGAGATGTGCCACCTTTTGAAGATGCGGTCTGGTTGCGGGGGCATGATGGACAGTCCATTGGAATCTTCCCCTCTCATGATATGGTGATTTTGCGATTGGGATTGGCACCGTCTCGGCTGGGTTACTCACCCTTGCCACTGGCCAAGGAACTGATTTCCGCCACTGGGGGCTAGGGTACCAGTGTGCTGATACCAATTGGCCGCGACAGACAAATCACGCATGACGGACAGGTATTTCGACAGATACATCCTCGATCAGGACACAGGGTCGCAGGAGAGTGTCTTGCAAGTTGTGAGCATTTAGTATACCGCGGCATACAAAATTAAGGCGCTGGTTTATTACCTGCCAGCGCACCAGCTAAATGGTCGGAACCGTCATGAGCCTATATACAGAATACCTGAACGAGATCGAGACGCGCAAAGAGCAAGGTTTGCACCCCAAACCCATTGAAGACGGTGCGCTGCTTCAGGAAGTCATTGAACAAATCAAAGATGTGGACAACGTTCACCGCGCCGAGTCTTTGTCCTATTTCATCTATAACACGCTGCCGGGTACAACCAGCGCAGCTGGTGAAAAGGCGCGGTTCCTGAAAGAGATCATACTGGGTGAAGCCTCGGTCGAAGAAATCTCGCAGGCCTTCGCGTTCGAGTTGTTGTCACATATGAAAGGCGGCCCCTCGGTCGAGGTTCTGCTGGATCTGGCGCTGGGCGATGATGCGTCGATCGCAAGTCAGGCGGCAGAGGTGCTGAAAACGCAGGTGTTCCTGTATGATGCGGATACCCAGCGCCTCAAGTCTGCTTTTGAGGCCGGAAACGCGATCGCAAAGGACATTCTGGAAAGCTATGCCAAGGCCGAGTTCTTTACCCGGCTGCCTGACATCGAAGAGGAAATCAAGGTTGTGACCTATGTCGCGGCCGAAGGAGACATTTCCACCGACCTTCTGTCGCCCGGTAATCAGGCGCATTCTCGTGCGGATCGGGAACTGCATGGAAAATGCATGATCACACCGGCGGCACAGGCCGAGATTCAGGATTTGCAGAAACAACACCCGGACAAACGTGTCATGCTGGTCGCCGAAAAAGGGACAATGGGCGTCGGGTCGTCGCGCATGTCCGGCGTCAACAACGTCGCCTTGTGGACCGGAACGCAAGCCAGCCCTTATGTTCCCTTTGTGAACATCGCACCAGTTGTCGCGGGAACAAACGGAATCTCACCGATCTTTCTGACCACCGTTGGCGTGACCGGAGGTATCGGCATTGACCTGAAGAACTGGGTCAAAAAGCTGGATGACGACGGCAACCCGATCCTGAACAACGACGAAAGTCCTGTCCTTGAACAGAAATACTCGGTCGAGACCGGAACCGTTCTGACCATCAACACAAAGGACAAGAAGCTTTACAACGAAGCAGGCGATAAAGAGCTTGTCGATGTATCGTCGTCCTTCACGCCGCAAAAGGTCGAATTCATCAAGGCTGGCGGCTCTTACGCTATTGTCTTTGGCAAGAAGCTGCAGACCTTTGCGGCCGAAACCCTTGGCGTTGCGCTGGAATCTGCATTTGCTCCGTCCAAGGAAATCTCGCACGAGGGTCAGGGCCTGACAGCTGTCGAGAAGATCTTCAACAAAAACGCGGTTGGCGTGGCTGACGGAAAGGTTCTGCACGCGGGCTCGGATGCTCGGGTGAAGGTCAATATCGTTGGGTCGCAAGACACCACCGGCCTGATGACGGCGCAGGAGCTGGAAGCCATGGCGGCAACCGTGATCTCGCCCATCGTTGATGGCGCATATCAGTCCGGGTGCCACACAGCGTCAGTTTGGGACGCAAAGGCGCAGGCGAACATACCCAAACTGATGAAGTTCATGAACAGCTTTGGCCTGATCACTGCGCGTGATCCCAAGGGTGTTTACCATTCGATGACAGACGTAATCCACAAGGTGCTGAACGACATCACCGTGGATGACTGGGCCATCATCATTGGCGGCGACTCGCACACCCGCATGTCCAAGGGCGTAGCGTTTGGAGCGGATTCGGGCACCGTTGCGCTGGCGCTGGCCACCGGTGAAGCCACGATGCCGATCCCTGAATCGGTGAAGGTGACCTTCAAGGGCCAGATGGCAGACCATATGGATTTCCGCGACGTGGTTCACGCCACCCAGTCGCAGATGTTGAAGACATTCGGTGACAACGTCTTCCAGGGCCGGATCATCGAAGTTCATATCGGCACCTTGCTGGCGGATCAGGCGTTCACATTCACCGACTGGACGGCCGAGATGAAGGCCAAGGCTTCGATCTGTATTTCCGAAGATGACACGCTGATTGAATCTCTGGAAATCGCCAAAGGCCGCATCCAGATCATGATCGACAAGGGTATGGAAAACGAAGCCCAGACGCTGCAAGGTCTGATCGACAAGGCGAATGCGCGGATCGCGGAGATCAGGTCGGGTGAAAAGCCGGCCCTGAAACCCGATGAAAACGCCAAGTATTTTGCAGAGCTCGTCGTTGATCTGGATGAGATCGACGAACCGATGATAGCCGACCCGGATGTGAACAACGCTGACGTATCAAAGCGTTACACGCACGACACTATCCGCCCGGTTTCCTACTACAAGGGTGAAAAGAAGGTTGATCTGGGCTTTGTCGGGTCGTGCATGGTGCACAAGGGCGATCTGATTATCGTCTCGCAGATGCTTAAGAACCTTGAAGAGGAACAGGGCACTGTCGAATTCAAGGCCCCGCTGGTTGTCGCAGCACCGACCTACAACATCATCGATGAGCTGAAAGAAGAAGGCGAGTGGAGCATTCTTCAGAAATACTCGGGCTTTGAATTCGACGATCTGTTTCCGAAAAACAAGGCACGCACGGAATATGAAAATATCCTGTACCTTGAGCGGCCCGGCTGTAACCTTTGCATGGGGAACCAGGAAAAGGCTGCAAAAGGCGATACCGTTCTGGCGACATCCACGCGCCTGTTCCAGGGTCGTGTTGTCGAAGACTCCGATGAGAAAAAGGGTGAGTCCCTGCTTGCGTCGACACCGGTTGTCGTGCTCTCGGCCATTTTGGGCCGCACCCCAACTGCCGAGGAATACAAGTCGGCAGTAAAGGGGATCGATTTGACCAAGTTCGCGCCGCCGATGGAAAAGCCCGCGACCGCGAAATCGGCTCACTTCTGAAGACGTTTTGATCCTTGTAAGCCCGGCCGCCAATAAATGGTGGTCGGGCTTTTCCAACTGAGTGACACACCCCGCCCTTCAACACCACGTCTTTGAAAGGATGGGTTAAGCCGCTAACAGAGCCGCTCAGGTTCCGTTTCGGTGGACCCTGTCAAAGAATGGGTAAAGGGCCGCGGGTCTTGGTCTGGCGAAGCACAAAGTTGCTGCGGGTGTCGCGGACCAGCCCTGATTTCAACAGGCGCTGCATGATGAAGACCTCAAGATCCTCAGGGTTTTTGGCGTAAACCTTCAGGATAAAGTCGTGATCCCCGGTGATCGAGGCGCACTCGACGATTTGCGGCTCGGTCTCGACCAGACGAAGAAACGCCGAGATGCTGTTCTCCTGATGGTCCTTCAGCGCGACGTGGACATAGGCAATGGCGTTCAGGCCGACTGCCTTGGCAGAAACCTGCGCGCGATACCCTGAAACCACCCCGGACGATTCTAGGTCACGGACGCGGCGCCAACATTGCGAGGCCGACAACCCGGTCCGGTCGGCCAATTCCTGCATGGACACGCGTCCACTGGCCTGAAGCTCTCGCAAAATATCAATGTCGGCAGGGTGAAGCATTTGGCCCGCAAATGGCAATATCTCGGAGTGTTTCGT
Organism: Ruegeria sp. AD9; assembly: GCF_056542305.1. Lineage (NCBI taxonomy): Bacteria > Pseudomonadati > Pseudomonadota > Alphaproteobacteria > Rhodobacterales > Roseobacteraceae > Ruegeria > Ruegeria sp. AD9. Next base: position 13,887 of record NZ_JBQFZP010000026.1, on the reverse strand, counting down.
TCATAATATGGGCGATACTCAGAATATCAAAACAAATTCTCCATGTGAGTTGAGGTATCCTGATCTCATGCAGGAGGATGATGATGCCCGAATCGACCAAATATGTCGCCAAACTGGCGGATGAATATGGCCACATTACCTACACAGACGAAGAGAATGCGGTCTGGGCTGATCTTTATGCGGCACAGGAAGAAAACGTACGGCGCTATATGGCGCCGGAATACCTAAGCGGTTTGGCGCGGCTGGACCTACCGAAGGCAAAAGTGCCTTCTTGTGCAGATATTTCTAAACGGCTGCTGGACCTGACCGGCTGGCGGGTGCAGCCAGTTCCGGCGCTGATCGGGTTCAAGACGTTTTTCGGGATGCTGGCGGATCGGGTTTTTCCGGCCGCCTCTTTCATCCGCTCCCGGGAAGATTTCGACTATATCGAAGAGCCGGATATCTTTCATGAGATATTCGGACATACCCCGTTGTTAAGTGATCCGCGTTTTGCCGCGTTCAGCCACGCCATCGGGCTAGCCGGAAAGCAGGCAGATGACGCGGATTATGCCTGGTTGATCAGGCTCTACTGGTTTTCGATCGAGTTTGGCCTGCGCCGCCAGAACGGTCAGATCAAGGCGCTGGGTTCAGGGTTGGCGTCGTCGCCGACAGAACTGGTCTATGCCGTGACCAGCGACATACCCGATCGTGACCCATTTGACGTTCTTACGATTCTGCGAACACCCTACCGGATCGACATGCACCAGATGGGGTATTTTGTTCTGGATGACCCTGAAGAGTTGTTTGAGGCCGCCGAACGGGACCTGCTGGCAGATGTTCGTCGTGCGCGCCGCCTCGGGCTGTTGCCGAACAAGTTTCCCGAAAAGGTAACCGCCGCCGAGTAGCGGGGGCTGCGTCTTTTCAAGGGTCAAGGTTTTTGTACATATAGGTTGTGGGCTCGAACTGTGGTTCAAATGGGTTCCGGCAGTAATTCGGTATTTCCCCCGCGATCTGAAACCCGAGGCTTTGATAAAGCAGCCGCGAGGGATCGGTGCTGCGCGTATCAAGTACTAGCACCGTGCGCCCCACCTCTCGCGCCCGAAGAACAAGCGCATTCATCAGGGATCGGCCTAACCCCCGCCGTCTGGCGTTGGGGTGGACCAGAAGTTTCGCCACGTCGGCGCGGTGGGGTTGGTTGGGCATTGCCGCCGGGATCAGTTGGACGGTGCCTGCAATGCGGGATCCGTCATACGAAACGAACAAGTCCAGCTTACCTGACCTAAGACCGGGCTGTACGTTTTGTTGCCAGTACGCACGCGCATCATTCAGGGTAAACGGAAGTATGAAACCTATGCTGGCCCCATCATGAACACAGGCATGCAGGATTTCTGCCAGGTCGTCTAGGGCCGCGTCAAAATCGTTTTCGGTCAGGCACGTGATCATATAAGCACCAGCAGGTAACGTGCGCCACGCGACGCCCCTGTTTCAAACCGGGTCGGTCCCGACAGATGGTAGCGCAGGCAATCCCCGGCGTTCAGCGCGTGGGGTGCTCCATCGACCGTCAGGGTAAGCGCTCCGTCCACTAAGATCAGATGATGCTCTTGCCCCGATTTAGGAGGCACTTCGTAGGTGATAACCGTGTCCCGGGGTAGGTGGCATTCCAGAACCTCGGCGTTCAATCCATTTGCAGGTGGTGAAACAGCACGGCGGGTGAAGCCGGTTTCGGGGTCGCGCCACTCGGTCTGGTGTTCGAATGGAACCTTGGGGTCAAAGCTGTCTTCAACCATCATCAGCAGGCGTGAGATCGGCAGATCGTATGCAGCGCACAGACGGCCTAGGTTGTCGGCTGTTGGGCTGACATCCCCTTTTTCCATACGGGACAAGGTGGCGCGGCTGATTTTGCTGTGTTCGGCAAGGTAATCCAAAGACCAACCGCGCCCGCGGCGCAGCTCGCTCAGGCGATTGGCAAGGCGGTTTGACAGGGTGTCAGGCATTACACTACAGTGAAAAAATTTCTCATATATGAGAAAGTACACTAACAAATATCATATATCAACGAAAAAGGATGCGGACAATCCGCATCCTTTTCAATAAGTCAGCGCTAAGAAAGATTACTTCCAGCCAACTTCGTTAAAGATCTTCTGCGCTTCGGGGATGTTCTTTGCAACGTCTGAAAGGTTCACGTCGTCGGCCTTGAATTCACCCAACGCCTTGACGGACTCGGCCAGTTCGACATTTGGAACAGCCGGGAACTCGTCATTGCCCGCCGAGAAGTATTTCTGCGCCTGATCGCTGGCCAGATACTCAAGGAATAGGATCGCGTTTTCCTTGTTGGGTGCGTGCGCGGCGACCCCACCACCGGATAGATTCATATGCGCGCCATAGCTGTCCTGGTTCGGAAAGACCCAGCCGATCACGTCGCGGTCTGCGGACAAGCCTTTGACGTCTGTGCGAATGGAACGGGCGAAATAGTAGGTGTTCGAAACCGCGATGTCACACTCGCCCGAAACGATGCCGCGCAACTGGTCGGTGTCACCGCCCTGCGGGTCACGCGCCATGTTGGCGACAACACCCTCGGCCCAGGACTTGGCGGCCTCAGTGCCTTCGTGTGTGATGATCGACGCCAGCAGGGTCTGGTTGTAGGTGTTGGTCGAAGACCGGATACAAACCATTCCCTTGTATTCCGGTTTGGCCAGATCAGCGTAGGTGGCCGGCGGGTTGGTCACGTTTTCCTTGTCGAAAAAGATGATCCGACCGCGTTGCGAGAAACCAAACCACTGATTGTCGCTGTCCTGCAGGTTGGCTGGAATGCGCTCTTCCAGTTTTGCGCTGTCGATCGATTGCAGGATACCTGCGTTCTTGGCTCGTGCCAGGCGCGACGTGTCCACGGTCAGCATCACGTCGGCAGGTGAGTTTGCGCCTTCCGCTTCCATCCGGGCAATCAGTTCATCCGCTTTGCCTTCGATCCTGTTGATCTTGATGCCGGTTGCGTCTTCAAAGTCGGTATACAGCCGTTCGTCGGTGTCATAGTGGCGCGACGAATAAAGGTTCAGCTCGCCTTCGGCGGCGGCAGAGGTTGCGATCAGAGCCGACAGCGCGGCGGCCAGGCAGGTCGTGGATTTCAGCATAGTGTGCCTCAACAATTGAATTTCGGGCCGGTCATTAATCCGACTGATTTTCTCAATTATATGATTCTGGGCGGGATGCAAGTAAATCCGACTGATTTACTCGGTCAAAAGGTCGCGACCGTACTGTCGAATTTCCTGAAAACAACCAAACCTTCGACCAGTGTATCGCGGAACAAAAAAACCGCACCCGAAGGTGCGGTTTCTTTAAGCAGTGATGTGCAGTTCTTAGCCCTGACGCGCTTTGAACTTGCGCTGCGTCTTGTTGATCACGTAGACGCGGCCTTTGCGACGCACAATCCGGCAGTCACGGTGCCGGTTCTTGAGCGAGCGGAGCGAGTTCCTGACCTTCATGGTCTGTCTCCAATCTGCGGCGCCTTCATCAAGGACGTGGCCAGCGCCTGGGTTACTCGGGTGTCCCGGAAAACCGGAACAGTGAAATCATGGTGGGCGGTACAAGGATCGAACTTGTGACCCCTTCGATGTCAACGAAGTGCTCTACCGCTGAGCTAACCGCCCACTTTCCCTTTGCGTGCCTTGCCCCATAACGAAATGGGGCGCGGATCCCCGCGCCGGTAGCGGGTCTATAAAAGGAGTCGCAAATGGGTTCAAGGGGTTTGGAAGAACAATTTTTCCGGTCTATGTTGATTACGAACACGGAGGGATCATGCAAAGCGCAGCCTATGTATTGGATATGCCCGAAAACCGCACCTCGTGCGTGGTTTTTTCATCTCCACACAGCGGGCGGGAGTATCCTGAGGCTTTTCTGAACCGGTCCGTATTGAATCGGAGCGTGATTCGATCCTCAGAAGACGCTTTTGTTGATCAGTTGTTCGCGCCCGCCGCTGAAAACGGTGCCCCTTTGATCAAGGCGGCCATGCCACGCGCCTATCTGGATTTGAACCGCAGTCTGGATGAGCTTGACCCGGCCTTGATCAGCGGTGCCCGCAGGCTCGGGCATAATCCAAGGGTTGCGTCAGGGCTCGGGGTGATTCCCCGCGTGGTAGCCAACGGTCGGGCAATTTATCGCGGCAAACTCACCATGGACGAAGCGCGGCTGCGCATCGACACTTATTGGCGCCCTTATCATGCGCGGTTGAAATCCCTGCTGGCCGAATCACATGAGATGTTCGGACAGGCAATTCTGGTGGACTGCCACTCGATGCCGCACGAGGCGGTGGCCATGGCAGGCACTGCGCGCGGAAGGCGGCCCGAGATCGTGTTGGGCGACCGGTTTGGCGCGTCCGCATCCTCTGAGGTTGTGGACCTCATTGAAGCGGCTTTTGCGGCAGCGGGTCTCAACGTGGCGCGCAATGCGCCTTTTGCCGGGGCATATGTGACACAAACCTATGGTCGTCCCGGTCGCCAGCAGCACGCCGTTCAGATCGAGATCGATCGCGCTTTATATATGGACGAAGAAAAAATCGCGCCCAATGCCAATTTCATGGCGTTCTCGAGGCTGCTCAGGCAGGTGGTTCGGGAGATTTCCAGCCTGGGTGCGAGCCCAGAGCGTCTGGCGGCGGAATAATATCAGCGCAGCGCACGGCCCTTCATGATTGCTTCGGCCCCGAACCGCTGGCGAATCTCGTCCGTGGCCCGTTCGGCCTTTGATCTGCGGGCAGCATCCGGATCCAGCAGGTCGCCGGAAATATCCGCCTGATCCGCCGGGCAAAGGTCAGACAAACCACAGCCCAACAACCGATACGGCCCCTGATCGCCAACCTGATCGAACAGGCCCCGGGCCGTGCGGTAAATCCGGTCGGCAATCTGTGTCGCATCCCGCAAGGACACGCGCCGCGTCAGGATCTTGTGATTGGCTTTCTTCAGTTTCAACGTGACAACCCGACCTGCCAGATCCTTTGCCTTGGCGCGGTCCGACACTTTCAAGGCCATGCGCCACAAATGGCCGTCCAGAATATCAAGGCTCGACGTGTCTTCGAAAAATGTCGTCTCGTTGCTGATGGATTTCATCGGCTCATGCGCTGATACGCGTCGCTTGTCCTGACCCCGGGCCAAGTGCCACAGGCGATATCCCATTGAACCGAACCGTGCGGTAAGTGCCTCCTGATCCCAACGCAGCAAATCACTGAAAGTTCTGATCCCGGCCTGGTCCAGCGCTTCCTGCGCAGCCGGGCCAATACCCCAGATCAACCGTACGGGTTTGTCGTTCAGAAACTCTGCCGTTTCCGCCTTGCCGATGACTGAAAACCCGCGCGGTTTGTCGAGGTCCGATGCGACCTTGGCCAAAAACTTGTTGTGACTTAACCCGATTGAGCCGGTGACACCGATTTCATCCTTCATGCGCTTGACCAGACGCGCCAGCATGACGGCCGGTGGCGCGCCATGCAAACGTTCGGTTCCCGACAGGTCCATGAAGGCTTCGTCCAGCGACAGGGGTTCGACCACGGGTGTCAATTCATCCATCATGGCGCGGATGTCGCGCGACACCTGGGCGTAGACGGACATGCGCGGCTTGATCACGACGGCTTCGGGGCAGAGTTGCAACGCCTTGAACATGGGCATGGCCGACCGGACACCGCGAATACGGGCAACGTAGCAGGCAGTTGAAACAACGCCGCGCCTGCCGCCGCCAATGATAACCGGTTTGTCCGCCAGTTCAGGGTTGTCACGTTTCTCCACCGAGGCATAGAAGGCGTCACAATCCATATGGGCAATCGACAGGTCAAACAGTTCCGAGTGAGTCTTTACCCGCGGACTGCCACAGGCAGTACAGCGTTGTTCGTTTGACAATGTGGTCAGGCAATCTCGGCAAAGACCGGGCATCTGCGTCCTCATGCGTTCCGCAGTTGGCTTGGAAGTTCTTTATATCACCTGTGATCCTGGATCAAAGGCCCTGCTGGCATGGGATGATTTGAAAAGAAGACCCCCCGCACATCGCGGGGGGGAAGTAACGAACCTCAGGAAGAAGCGGTTCGTAGGGGAGTATTTCCCCTTCAGAATCCCTGAAAATCATTAGTTTCGATAGGATGAAGGTTGTGCCGAGAAAACTCGGGTTTTGAATGTGTGTTTTCTGGCACAGAGACGATTTGGCGCGGTTTCGTCAAAAAGTGACCTTAGGTCAACTTGTTGCGCGGAAAATCCAACGCAAAACCCACCTGAAATGACCAAGTGGTCTTAGCATACCTTGAGAGAATTTAATTCGGAAAGAACGGCCTCAGCAGCGGCTCTTGGGTCTTTTGCCTGATAAATCGGGCGGCCAACTACGATGTGATCCGCGCCATCCTGAATGGCGCTTGCCGGGGTGGCTACACGTTTCTGATCACCAAGCGCTGCGCCAGCCGGGCGCACACCAGGGGTTACAATCAGACGCCCTTCAGCCTGTGGCAGAGCACGGATTAGGGCGGCTTCCTGCGGGCTGGCGATAACGCCATCAGCTCCGGCTTCAAAGGCTTTGGCCGCGCGTTCGACAACCAAGTCCTGCACATCGCCAGATTTCAGAAGACTTGCGTCCAAATCGTCGCGGTTCAGCGAGGTCAGGATGGTCACGGCGAGGATCTTCAGGTCTTTACCCGCAGCACCTTCTTTGGCGGCGCGCACCACATGAGGGTCACCATGCACGGTCAGAAAATCCAGATCGAATTGCGCCAATCCCCGAACGGCATTCTCTACAGTATTGCCAATGTCGAACAATTTCATGTCCAGGAAGATGCGCTTGCCGTGGTCCTGTTTCAGCTCGTTGGCCAATGCCAACCCGCCACCGGTCAGCATACCCAGCCCGATTTTGTAGAAAGAAACGCTGTCCCCCAAACGTTCAGCCATGGCCAACCCCTGCAGAGCGTTGGGAACATCAAGGGCTACGATCAGGCGGTCATCGGACATGGGGGCGCTCCTTTTTGGCAAACGTCTGCGTCCTAGCGGCTTCGGGCCGCTCTGTCCATCTGCTAAGCCGCGCAGGCAGCTTCAATTCGTGTTATCGTGCTCTGTATTGAAAACTTGAATTCAAAATAAGGGGTAAAAAATGAAATATCTGTTTCTGCTGGGCGCGTTGATTGCACTGGCCGCGTGTAATGACACGCCACCCGAAACACCAGAGACCGGGGCTGCACCTGTGCCGACCAATGACGATTTGCGTTTGGTTGGTGGTTACAGGTCTGAGGGTGATTGGTGTCAACTTACTGGTGAAACGGCGTTTACCGGCAATTTCCTGGACCATACCGCAGATCTGGTCTCTTGCCCGACGGGAAGTGCGGCAGCCCAAACTTTGGTGAATGATCTGGGTGCCGTTCAGGTCGCCGAGACCGGTGGTTATACAGTCTATACCATCCAGCGCGAATAGGTCGATTTCTGTGTTTTAGCCTCTTGAACCACCGAAGATATTTCCCAGATTGAATGTGAGGCTTCGACCGATATGTGCTGCCAGGCGGGCATGTCATAACGGGGCGCTTGGAAAAGGAGAATATCATGGACTTGAACAAGTTCACCGAGCGGGCACGGGGATTCGTGCAGGCTGCGCAGACCATTGCGCTGCGCGAGGGGCACCAGAGGCTGGAGCCCACGCATATACTCAAAGCACTGATGGATGACGATCAGGGGTTGGCCAGCAACCTGATCACACGCGCGGGCGGCGCGCCGAGCCGCGTGGTTGAGGCGCTGGACACTGCGATGGGGAAAATCCCCAAGGTCAGCGGTGACGCGAGCCAGATTTACATGGATGGCCAGACTGTCAAAGTCCTGGACGAGGCCGCAAAGATAGCCTCAAAGGCAGGCGACAGTTTCGTGCCGGTTGAACGTGTTCTGATGGCGCTGTGCATGGTGAAGTCCAAGGCCAAGGATGCATTGGACGCCGGAGCCGTATCAGCGCAAAAACTGAACGAAGCGATTAACGACATCCGCAAGGGTCGCACCGCTGACAGCGCGTCGGCGGAAGAAGGCTATGACGCGCTCAAGAAGTACGCGCGTGACCTGACCGAGGCTGCAGCCGAAGGCAAAATTGATCCGATCATCGGTCGGGATGAGGAAATCCGCCGCTCGATGCAGGTTCTGTCGCGTCGCACCAAGAACAACCCGGTTCTGATTGGTGAACCTGGCGTCGGTAAGACCGCGATTGCCGAGGGTATGGCCCTGCGTATCATCAACGGAGATGTGCCGGAATCGTTGAAGGACAAGAAGCTGCTGGCGCTCGACATGGGCGCGCTGATTGCTGGCGCGAAATACCGCGGTGAGTTCGAAGAACGCCTCAAGGCCGTTCTGACCGAGGTGACTGAAGCTGCGGGTGAAATCATCCTGTTCATCGACGAAATGCATACGCTGGTCGGTGCCGGGAAATCTGATGGTGCAATGGATGCGGCCAACCTGATCAAGCCTGCGCTTGCCCGCGGCGAGCTGCATTGTATCGGTGCGACCACGCTGGACGAGTACCGCAAATACGTGGAAAAAGACGCAGCCCTTGCGCGCCGGTTCCAGCCTGTAATGGTACAGGAGCCGACGGTCGAAGATACGATCAGCATCCTGCGCGGCATCAAGGAAAAGTACGAACTGCACCACGGTGTGCGCATCTCGGATTCAGCGCTTGTTTCAGCGGCGACCCTGTCGCACCGCTATATCACTGACCGTTTTCTGCCCGACAAAGCGATCGACCTTGTCGACGAGGCCGCATCGCGTTTGCGGATGGAGGTCGACAGCAAGCCCGAAGAACTCGATCAACTCGACCGGAACATCCTCCAGATGCAGATCGAGGAAGAGGCACTGAAGCTTGAAGATGACGCGGCCTCGAAAGATCGTCTGGAAACCTTGCAAAAGGACCTGGCCGATTTGCAGGAACGATCCGCCGAGATGACAGCGCAATGGCAGGCTGAACGCGACAAGCTGGCGGGTGCCCGTGACCTGAAGGAACAGCTCGACAAGGCGCGCGCTGATCTTGAGATCGCCAAGCGTGAAGGCAACCTCGCCAAAGCGGGGGAACTGTCCTATGGCGTCATCCCCGAGCTTGAGAAAAAGCTGACCGAGGCCGAGAACGCCGAAAGCAATGGTATGATGGCCGAGGAAACGGTGCGCCCTGAACAGATTGCTTCTGTCGTGGAACGCTGGACCGGTATCCCGACCTCGAAAATGCTGGAAGGTGAGCGCGAGAAGCTGTTGCGGATGGAAGACGCTCTGCATTCCCGCGTGATTGGTCAGGATGCAGCGGTGACTGCTGTCGCCAACGCCGTGCGCCGTGCGCGAGCGGGTCTGAATGACGAAGGCCGCCCACTGGGATCGTTCCTGTTCCTCGGACCGACCGGCGTGGGTAAGACCGAGCTGACCAAGGCCGTGGCGAGCTTCCTGTTCGACGACGACAACGCGATGGTGCGCATCGACATGTCCGAGTTTATGGAGAAACACGCGGTTGCCCGTCTGATCGGTGCCCCTCCGGGCTATGTCGGTTATGACGAAGGCGGTGTGCTGACCGAAGCCGTGCGGCGCAGGCCCTATCAGGTCGTGCTGTTTGACGAGGTCGAAAAGGCCCACCCGGATGTGTTCAACGTGCTGTTGCAGGTTCTGGATGACGGTGTGCTGACCGATGGTCAGGGCCGCACCGTGGACTTCAAGCAGACGCTGATCATTCTGACGTCGAACCTCGGCTCTCAGGCGCTCAGCCAGTTGCCCGATGGCGCGGACAGCGCGCAGGCCCGCCGTGACGTGATGGATGCGGTGCGGGCACATTTCCGGCCCGAGTTCCTGAACCGTCTGGACGAAACAATCATCTTTGACCGGCTCAAGCGGGCCGATATGGATGGCATCGTCGATATCCAGATGGCGCGTCTGCAAAAACGCCTGGCGGCCCGCAAGATCGAGCTGGCCCTGGACGATGGCGCCAAGGAATGGCTGGCCAACGAAGGCTATGACCCTGTCTTCGGAGCCCGCCCGCTGAAACGCGTGATTCAGCGCGCCCTGCAGAACCCGCTGGCCGAAGCGCTGCTGGCTGGTGATATCAAGGATGGTGAGGTCGTTCCGGTCACCGCCGGGGCTGATGGCTTGATCATCGGTGACCGGTTAGGGACGTCGGAACGGCCCCGCCCGGATGATGCAGTGGTGCATTGACTTAGGCACAAACGGAAGACCCGCCGTATTGGCGGGTCTTTATTTGTCTGAATCTACGTTCTCCGACGCGCCAAAATTCCCCGGCTTGTCCGGGATGGTGGGCCTGCGGGAAATGAGTGCTCACCTTCGCATTCGAAGCCAGCTTTGTGCAATAGTCCCAGAATTTCTTCTCTGCCGAATGTGCGATGGCGCCATTGCAGCCAGATGATCGCATTGCACCAATGCGGCTTTGACACCACCAGATACAAACGACCACTAGGGCGCATCAAATCGTGAATCTGCTCAAGTGCGCGCAACGGATCGGGGCAATGTTCGATGACATGCGCAGCCAGTGCCACATCAGCGGGTTCCAGAACGACAGACCCTAAAAAGCCCTGCACAAGTCTTGGCTCGACACCCCGCGCCTGTAACGCGCTTTGACCCTGTTTCAACATGGCTTGACTGGGTTCGAGAAGGGTTACTTCGACGGGTGACCCATGAACAGCGACCCATGCTTCTGCAAACGAGGCGGTTCCGGCACCGATATCAACAACCCGATTGTTATGCTCTGGTGCGAGCTGACTTGCTGACAGAAAACCAAGATACGCATCGTAATAACCAAGAGCACGCATCTTATCCCGCCATTTTGGTGCAGCGGTATCATATCGCCGTGTGGTATCAGATTTGGTCTTGCCCATTGGCTGGCTTTCTCTCAGTGCCTACCACTCATGGAATGCGCAGAAGGAAACTGGCCCACTGAAGAAAGCGGGCCAGTTTCGCCGTACGTCAGTTAGGTCAGATCAGCGCAAGTATCCGCGCCGGACCTCCGGTGCCGCCAGCGTGTTTCGGTGCGCCAATAACAAGTGTCGCGCCCGTCGCGGGTACCCGGTCCAGATTGGCCAGGCATTCGATCCCGAACCGGCCAGAAGGCAACCAGGCATAATGGGTGGCGAAGTCCGCGGACATGCCGTGATCCAGTGACAAGGTGTCAACGGCAATTGACCGCGCCCCGGTTTCCTCCATCAGCATCTGCGCAGCTTCAACGTGAAAGCCTGGGTAATGCTGCGCTTCGCCGTCGAAATTGCGGAACTTATCCGTAGCGGTTTTGCCTGCCCATCCCGAGTGCATGGCGACGCAGGCCCCGTCGGGGATGTCACCGTTGGTGGCTATCCAGGCTTTCAGGTCATCAGGGGTTAAACGCGTATCGGCGTCTTCTGCTGCGCGGGCCGCGATATCGACCACGCAAAGTGGTGCAACCAGATCTGAGACCGGGATTTCATCGACTGAAGCTCCATCCGCAGAAAAGTGCAGTGGGGCATCTATATGCGTGCCCGTATGCTCATTAATCGACAAATTGAACAGATTGAATCCGTGTTCCGCGAAATTGAATGCCTGTTCAGCCGAGATACCCGGCTCTCCGCCCCAGGTCGGGAACTCCGGGCTGAGCGTGTGGGTCATGTCTTGGGCACCGCCATGCCCCGCGGCCAGTGCGGCCGGTGCCATTGCTCCGGTTGCGGCAGCCGCAACACCCGATGCCGCAGCAGCTTTGAAGAACCCGCGCCGGGACAGCATCCTGTCTTTTACGGCGTTCATTACACAGATATCACACATTTTTGTCCTCCCATTGCGGCCACGAGGCTGCAAAAACAGGCCCGCCACACTGTTGATCGCGTATGGTGCCTGTCGGACAGAGTGCAGTTTTGGACCTGCAGTTGTAAAGACTGCAGGCAGGCTACCCGGCTGTAATTCTCCTTTCAGAGCCAGCTCTGAGTAAAACGTATATGCCCGGCGTAATGTTCGAGCACCGCGAGTTGGCTCAGGTCGTGACGACCGTCGAAAACGGGCAAAGCGCGGCACAGTCCGCCTGTCTGGGCCTGTCGCCAACCGGAACGTTACAATCACGTCGCTCAAACGTGACGCCTGTTTCCATGGGTCTGTGCTATCAGCACACTAAATCTGTAATGACAAACGAATATGACGGAGACCCAGATGGCGCATCGTTGGACCAATACATTGACACATGCCAACGTCACCCCACGGGCGGCGTTCCTGAACCGGCGGCAGGTCATGGCCGGGATGGTGGGTGTTGGTTTGGCGGCAATGGGTCGACCAGCTGCGGCGCAGGATGCGCTGGAGCCGAACACGTGGGAAGAGATCACGAGTTACAACAACTACTATGAGTTCGGGACCGGAAAAGATGATCCGGCGAAATATGCACATACGCTGGTGACCGAACCCTGGAGCGTCAAGATTGACGGTCTGGTCGATCGTCCCGGTGAGTATGATTTCAAGGACATCCTGTCCGAGATGACGATCGAAGAACGCATCTATCGCTTCCGTTGCGTTGAAGCCTGGTCGATGGTCATTCCATGGAACGGGTTCGAATTGGCCGATCTTCTGAACATGGCAGGGATTAAAGAGGGCGCGAAATACGTGGCGTTCGAAACGGCCCACCGCCCGGATGAGATGCCGGGAACACGCTATCCAATTCTGGAATGGCCCTATCGCGAGGGTTTGCGCCTGGATGAGGCGATGCATCCGCTTACGATCATGGCCACTGGTATCTATAACAAGCCGATCCCAAATCAGAACGGCGCGCCTTTGCGTCTGGTCGTGCCGTGGAAATACGGGTTTAAATCGATCAAGTCGATTGTCCGCATCACGCTTGCTGAAGAAGAGCCGCCCACCAGTTGGAATATGGCCAATTCGCGAGAATACGGGTTTTATAGCAATGTAAACCCGAACGTGGATCATCCGCGCTGGTCACAAGCCTCTGAACGTGAAATCGGCGGCGGCTTGTTTGCCTCGCGTAAACCGACGCTGATGTTCAACGGTTATGAAGAAGAAGTCGCCAGCCTTTATGAAGGTATGGATCTGGCCAGGAATTACTAGAATCATGCAAGCCATCAATCAGACACTCCGGCGTGTTCCGGTATGGGCTGTTTATTTGATGGGGGTGCTGCCTGCGCCCTGGCTGTTCTATCTTGGCCTGACTGGCGGTTTGGGGATCGAACCGATTGAGGCGCTGGAGCACCGCTATGGCGAACTGGCGTTACAATTGCTGATTGCCGGCCTGGCCATCACATCTTTGCGCCGATTTGTGGGCTTGAACCTGATGAAGTTCCGTCGGGCCATTGGCGTGCTGACTTTTGTATATGTCAGCCTGCATCTCCTTGTCTGGCTGGTTCTGGACGTACAGCTTCCCAGCCAGATTTGGGCGGATATTCTCAAGCGTCCTTATATTACAGTTGGAATGGGGGCGTTTCTTTTGCTGTTGCCTCTGACGGTAACATCCAACAACTGGTCGGTGCGCCATCTGGGGCCGCGTTGGCGCAGGCTGCATTGGCTGGTGTACCCGGCCGCTTTGCTGGGTGGCCTGCATTATGTGATGCTGGCAAAAGGGTTTCAGATCGAGCCGCTGATCTATTTGGCAGCTATCGTCATCCTTCTTACCCTCCGGTTGCCGATTCCAAGCCTGTCACTCCAGTCCAACACAGCAGATTCTGCCTGACTCGGAAGCGAGTCTGTGAGTAACATTGTGAACAAGGCGATAAAGTGCGGAACCCCGTCTGTGTTTCCGACGATTTTGGCGCACTTCCGCTTGATCGTGAGTTGCTAACAATCTGAAAATAAATAATTAATTTTGCAATCTGCATTTTTAATAGTTTTTGTTCATTTTCCGCTTGCGGGTAGGGAGTCTAATCCGTAAATACCCCTTCACCGGCGCAGCTGAGGTTGGCCTGACGGACTGGAAAGACGGTTG